>JAAYXS010000790.1 GCA_012515775.1 Phycisphaerae bacterium | reverse complement strand
GGAGTATTCCAGGACGTAGTCCAGCTTGCCGTCGCTGCGGTAGTGGAAACGCCGGTCAACGGGACGTTGTTGCTCCACATGGTCAAGCGACGCTCGAGGGCGGCCACTACCGTTCACTCTGCACACACGGTCGACGCGCTGCCGGGAGGATTCGAACTTCCAGGTTTCGGAACGACGCCGAGCCTGCTCGAGCGTCAGCTTCCCAATGCCTTCCGGCACGCCCCAGCGCTCCACGTAATCCGCGTAGTACGTTTGCCTCGTCCGCGTGTAGTCCCACCAGCCGAAACCAGCCAGCGCCGCCGCCAGCGCTGCTGCGACCGTCAGGCTTCTGCGCGCGATGCGCCTCGCGCGCTCGCGCCGCTGATGCCGGTTCCAGAGCCGGTCGAACCTCAGTCCGAGCAGCGTCGCCACGACCTTCACGAAGGCTTGCTCCGGACCCGCCTCCTGGATGTTCGCCCCCCAGCACTTCCCGCGGCAGCTCCCGCAGGGCGCTCGGGTAGCACTCGCGGGTTGGCTCGGCGGCGTGCGGCTCACCCGCCACGATAAATGGAATAATCCGGTCCGCCCGCCCAAGCTCGACGAAGTGACGCACCTCCTTGTTGACCCACTCGGACCGAGCCGTCCGCGGCGAGCAGATCACGATAAGGAACCGCGAATCCTCCAGCTCTTTGCGCAGACTGTGGTCCAACACGCCCGGCGTGATGTCCGTCTTGTCGAGGAAGACCGGCTGGAGGTGCTTCGGCAAGTGCGGCGCTTCCTTGCGGATGGCGCTCGGCAGCCGGTATGTCTCCAGCTTGCGCTGCAGCCATTTCGCCCACTTGGCATCCTCGTGCTTGTAACTGATGAAGGCGTAATACTCGAACCGCTCATTGCTAACGACATTCTCGCTCATCGGCTCGCTCCTACGCTCTCGTCTCCATCCGCCCCACAGGGGGGGCGGGTCGCGTCGCGGCTGTGAGTCTCCCGGGGGCGTACCGCGCCGGGTCCAATCGTCACGGCACCCTCACAGACGCGTGGGAAAGCTCCAGGCAGTATTTCAATCCCACGCGTGTTTCGAATCGTCGGCGTTCTTGCCGGCACATTCGTACCGCCACGTAAATAAATCCGTCAATCAGCCTACAAACCCTCATCCGACAACTATTGAGATCCTGGAACCTCATTCCCGCCCACCTGGTGAAGCCTCCCCGCCGCGTCCCCAGTAAACGCAGCCCGCAGCGCGGGGACCGATAAGCGAATGCGGCGAAGGTAGCGTCGGTCCCCCGTTGGCCACCGTAGCGTCGGCCTGCCGTTGGCCAAGGTAGCGTCGGCCCCCTGTTGGCCGAGGTAGCGCGCCCCTGTGGCCGACGTAGCGCGCCAAACGCCGCGCCGCATTGTCGGCGAAGCCTCCGCACACGACACGCAAACAAATACAAACCGGCTGCCGCAGGTTCATAGCCCGCGTCAGCCGGTTATCCGCTGCCCTGCGACGGCTCGCAGTACGCAGGACACTGTGAGGCCGGCCTGGCGACTCGGGTCAACCGCGAAAAACGCGCGGCGAAGCGCCCGGCCGGTTTGCAGACCGCTCCTTCTGCTGTCTGCCTCAG
>JAAYXS010000128.1 GCA_012515775.1 Phycisphaerae bacterium | reverse complement strand
TGCAAATCTTGACGACGCGGCCGTAGTTGGGCTTTTTGGTGCCTTCCCAGATGGCCTTGTCGCGGAACTGCACGCGGACTTCGTTGACGATCAGGTACGCCGCGCGGCCGACGGCCCGGATCAACATACCTGAGAAGAGCAGCGGGACCGCACCGCCGATCAACATGCCGACCAGCAGTTTCGGATTTGAAACCGTCAACAGGGCCGCCACATGGTTGAACAGCGCGATCGGCAGCGGCTTGTCCTCGCTCTGGCCACCGGAGCCGATGACCGTGATGAACGAGGCATACAGCGAGACGGCCGCAATCACGGCTGAGCCGATGGCGACGCCCTTAGTGACCGCCTTGGTCGTGTTTCCGACGGCGTCGAGGTCCATGAGGATCTGCCGCGCTTCCTTGTACTTGGCGGCGCCCATCTGCTCGGGGTCGTAGCCCATTTCGGCGATGCCGTTGGCGTTGTCGGCCACCGGGCCGAACACGTCCATCGAAATCGTGTTGCCGGTCAGCGTCAGCATGCCGATGCCGCACATGGCCACGCCGAACGCGATGAAGATCGCGTTAGTGCCGGCGTACACGAGGACCGAGAGGAAGATCGCGATGCACAGCACCAGGGCGGTCCAGACCGCCGACTCGTAACCGACCGCGAAGCCTTCGATGATGGTGGTCGCGTGGCCGGTGGCGCAGCTGCGCTTAATGCCGCGAACGGGGCTGTACTCAGTCCCGGTGAAGTACTCGGTGGTGCGGTTAAGGGCGATGCACAAGAGAATGCCGATGAAGCAGGTGATCGCCGGCCGCATGTCGAGGCCTTCGACACCCCAGTTGAAGTACCACGGCAGGGTGCTGATGCTGTTCCAAGCCACGTCGGAGAGAGTTCCCGCCGCGACCATGTCAGCGTTGAACCGGAGGTAGAAGAAGCCCAGGATGATGAACCCGGTCACCGATATCAGCGAGCCGAGCACGAAGCCCTTGTTGATCGACCTCATGGCCTGGGCCACGTCGCCGCGGTCGCCGGCCCTTACGGAGTACGTCGAAATGATCGAGCCGATCACGCCGATGGCGCGAACCAGAATCGGGAAGATTACGCCTTTGTGACCGAACGAAGCCCATCCCAGAATCATGGCCGCCACGATGGTGACCTCGTACGACTCGAAAATGTCGGCCGCCATACCGGCACAGTCGCCGACGTTGTCGCCCACGTTGTCAGCAATGGTGGCCGCGTTGCGCGGGTCGTCCTCGGGAATGTCTTTTTCGACCTTACCGACCAGGTCGGCGCCGACGTCGGCCGCCTTGGTGTAGATGCCGCCGCCGACACGCATGAACAAGGCCAGCAGGGTGCCGCCGAAGCCGAAGCCCAGCAGGGCCTCGTAGGCCCGCTCGCCGTACACCATAAAGATCAGCGTTCCACCGAGCAGCCCGAGGCCGTCGGTGAGCATGCCGGTAATGGTCCCCGTGCGGTAGCCGAGCATGAGGGCCCGGCCGAAGCCCACCGGAGCAGCCGCGGCCACGCGCAGGTTGCCGGTCGTGGCCAGGCGCATTCCCACAAACCCAACCGTGGCGGAGAAGAGAGCGCCCATGAAGAATGCTCCGGCCCGTCCGAAAGCAAAGGGGCTCATCCAGTCGTGGTCTTGGACAGCTTTGGTTAGGTACAACAGGCCGATCAGAATGAGAATCATGACGGCGACCGTGCTGAGCTGCCGCTTCAAGTAGGCGTTGGCCCCTTCGCGTACGGCGTCAGCGATGTCCTGCATGCGTTTGGTGCCGGTGTCCGCGCGGCGGACGAAATTGACCAGGCTATAGGCGTACACGAGGGCGCCGATCGCAACGACCAGGGCCCCGACCAGCGCGATTTTTTCGCCCAGCGCGAAGTCGGGGTTGCGCATTACCTCCCACCATTGGAAATGGTGCTCCCCCGCATGCGCGGCTGTTTCGGCGGCCGGCGGGGCCTGAGCCAGCAGGCCCTGCGGCGTGCCGTAAATGCTGGCGTGGGCGTAGAGGCCCATGAAGAGTAAGGCGAAAAAAGCCAGGAAAGTCTTGGGATATCTTCGAAAGCACGATGCAATAAGCGAACGACTACGTCTCACGATGAGCTCCCGCCAAGAAACCTAAAACTTTAGTGCCGAGTCTCGGGCGACGGCCCGAAACAGGTGAGCATTGCGCCTTGATGCGCGAACCGCTGGGCGCCATGCTCCGAGATTACGGAGCCGCCACTATAGGGCTTCCGTACAGGGCTTCAAGGGTCCGCTGGGGGCAAATCCGGGAGCGGGTGGGCGGCTGCGCGGGGGGGGTACGGCTGGGTTGCGCTCACCCTGAAGCCCGGCCGCGCCGCCCAGCGTCCACGCTCGAAAGGCGGGGCCTGCCGGCCGGAGCGCCGGCAACGGCACCGCGCCGCGCTCACTCTTCCCGCTTCGGGCTGATTCACCTACAATCTGAGATCTGGACGACCAACAACGCGGAGGCATTATGAGCGGACATTCTCACTGGGCACGGATCAAGCACGCCAAGGCGGTCACCGATTCCCGCCGTGGCCGGCTGTGGAGCAAGCTGTCGAGGGCAATAATCGTGGCCGCGCGGCATGGGGGCGGCGATCCCGCCATGAACCTGACGCTGCGCTACGCGATAGACGCCGCACGCGATGCAAACATGCCCAAGGACACGATCGAACGGGCCATCAAAAAGGGCACCGGCGCGGGCGGCGAGGCTGATTACGTCGAACTGGTTTTCGAAGGCTACGGCCCGGGCGGCACCGCCATCCTGTGTACCGCGCTGACCGACAACCGCAATCGCACCGCCCCCGAGGTAAAGAAAATCTTCGAGGGCCGCGGAGCGAAGCTCGGAACGGCCGGCTCGGTGTCGCGCATGTTCAATCAGCGTGGGGTCTTCACGATCGCGGCGACCGCGGCCGATGAGGACACGCTCACCAACATCGCCTTGGAAACGGGGGCTGATGATGTGCAGGCGGTCGGGGATGAGGCCTTCGAGCTGACCTGTGATCCCGCCGTCTTCGGCGAGGTCCGCAAAGCGCTCGATAACGCCAACATAAAGCCCGAAAGCGCCGCCATTTCGATGGTTCCGATCACGACCGTTATGCTTTCCGGCGATCAAGTCGAAAAGATGATGAACCTCATTGAGGCGCTCGAAGAACACGACGACGTGCAGAACGTCTACACGAACTTCGAGATTTCCGACGACGACGCCAAACGCCTGGCAGAGGCTTAGCGCGCCTGGTCGCTGCCTGTTCAAACGCCGATTAGCCCGTGGAACTTCGGTTCAGCACGCGGTGAAAATGTCGGCCACTCTTTCCCGACTCACCCTCGCCCGGGTGAGACTACGTTCGCTTGCAGGAATTCCGTCGGCAGCGGCGCCCGCTGCTGGCGCAGAATGACCCCTGACGTTAACGCCAAAACTCGCCAACCGCCGAGCTTCGCAGCACGGCCATTCGGCCAAGTGCCCTTGCCTGCGCCGGTCCTCCTGCTGTCGACATAGGGGCCGCCGGCAAAAGGCGCCGGCCAGTTGTAAACTTCTGGCGTTGCCGTCAAAATGACCTTGACATTCTGGCAGACTCGAGGAAGGAGC
>JAAYXS010000789.1 GCA_012515775.1 Phycisphaerae bacterium | reverse complement strand
GGTGTTATCGTCGATCAGTTCGCTGGCCGGAACGTACCCGCGGCCGCGAGCGACGGTCAGCTCGGCCGAGAATGGCACGTCGTCGGTCAAGGTTGCGATAAGCTGATCGGGGTTGTAGATGACGATGGCGGGATCGGTCACGAAGTCGCGGGCGTGGATTTCGCCCTTTTCGCGGCGTTCGACGCGCATCGTCTTCGGCGTCTCCGAGTCGAGGTCGACCACGAGCGCCTTCATGTTAAGGATGATGTCGGTCACATCTTCGAGCACGCCGGGCAGCGACGTGAACTCATGTTCGGCGCCGGCGATGCGGGCGTGCGTGACGGCCGAACCCTCCAGGCTGGACAGCAGAATTCGCCGCAGGCTGTTGCCGACCGTCGTACCAAATCCGCGTTCGAAGGGCTCTACCGTGAACAACCCATACGTATCCGTGCTGAGCGCCTCGTCGCGCACGACACGCGTGGGCAGTTCCAGGCCCCGCCATCTGATCCGCATTGCTTATGCCTCCCGAGAGGTCTTCTCTCGGCTAATCCAAATCAAACCTGCCGGCGTCAGCGCGAGGCGAACTCGACGATGAGCTGCTCTTCCACCGGAATGAGCACGTCCTCACGGCTGGGCAACGCCAACACGGTGGCTTCCAGTTTGCCTGGGTCCACCTGCAGCCAGCTCTGGGGGGGCGGGTTCGGCACGCCCTCGAGCAACTGCATCTGACTCTGTGCATACTTGCGCGACCGCTCGCGCGAATGCACCGCGATGCGATCGCCAACCTCGACCAGGTAACCCGGCCGGTCGACCTTGCGGCCGTTCACCAGGATATGCCCGTGCACGATGGCCTGGCGCGCCCCGCGGCGGCCGGCAACGAAACGGGTCTTGTAGACTACGTTATCCAGGCGGCGCTCCAGGATCCGCAGCAGCTCCTCACCGGTATTGCCGGGTGAGCGCGAGGCCAGATCGTAGTAGCGCATGAACTGCCGCTCGAGGATGCCATAGTGGCGCTTGACCTTTTGCTTTTCGCGCAGGCGGACCGCATATTCCGAGGAGCGGCCGCGGCGCCACATGTGCATGCCGGGCGGGTAATTCTTATATTCACGTTCGAGCGGGTTCTTGCCGCTTTCGTCGCGGATCGGCTTGAGCATCAGGTTGACGCCCTCGCGCCGCGAGAGCCGCGTGCTGGGTCCCGTATATCGACTCATGGGCTACACCCTGCGCTTCTTGCGCGGACGGCACCCGTTGTGAGGCAACGGGGTGACGTCTTCAATGGACTGAATCCGCAGACCGGCGGCCTGCAGGGCGGTGATGGCGGATTCGCGCCCCGAGCCGGGGCCCTTCACCCGCACCTCGACTTCCAAAACGCCGAACTTGCGGGCTTCGTTCGCCACGTACTGGGCGGCGCGTTGCGCGGCGAAGGGCGTGCTCTTGCGGGCGCCGGAGAATTTCTTCTCGCCGCCGCCCAGCGGCACTGAGCCCGATGAGGCCCAGCACAACACGTCGCCGTTCATATCGGTGAGCGTGATAATGGTATTGTTGAACGAAGCGCGCACGTGGGCGATGGCCTTCGCCACGCTGCGTTTCTGACGTCTTTTGGCGCCTGTTGCCTTGGCCAAGTTCCGGTCTCCTGCGATGCGTTAACCGCGATGCATTTCCTTGATACCCTTCTTGCCGGCCACCGTCTTGCGCGGCCCCTTGCGCGTGCGGGCGTTCGTCTTGGTGCGCTGCCCGCGCACCGGAAGGCCACGCATGTGCCGCAGCCCGCGATAACAGCGGATATCGCGCAGCCGCGCGATATTCTGCTGCACCTGCCGCCGCAACTGACCTTCGACGATGTAGTCGCTTTCGATCAGGTTGGCGATGCGGCTGACCTGATCTTCAGTGAGCTTGCCGGCGCGGATGGCCGGATCGATCTGGGCCTTGGCGCAGATTTCGCGCGCCCGGAACGGCCCGATGCCGTAAATCCGCTGCAAAGCGATGTCCGTCCGCTTGTCACTGGGAATGTCAACACCCGCGATACGAGCCATACCGTTCCGCCTTCTCTAACTACCCTTGGCGCTGCTTATGGCGCGGGTTGGTGCAGATCACCCGCACCACGCCCTTGCGCTTGACGATTTTGCAGTTCTCACAAATGCGTTTGACGCTGCTGCGTACCTTCATGGCAACCTCGCACCGCCGCTGGCGGCTGACCGGTTTTGAACCGGTCCGACTTTGACCGGTCTTACAAAGGCCGGTCCCAAACAGTCCTCAACGACCGTCCGTCAGGACATCCGGGCCGTTGGCCGTAACCGCCACGGTATCCTCAAAATGCGCCGCCGGCCGGCGGTCCTTCGTGACCACTACCCAGCGATACGCGTCGTCGCCGAACTCCACCTCCGGGCTGCCGGCGGTGACCATCGGCTCGATTGCCAGGATCATGCCCGGCACCAATTCGAAATCCATATTCTTCAGGCCGCGGCCCCAGGCGTTGGGCACCTTGGGCTCTTCGTGCATCTCGCGTCCGATGCCGTGGCCGACAAACTCACGCACCACGCCGAAGCCTTCGCCCTCGACGTATTTCTGCATCTTGCGGGCGATAGCGCCCCAGCGTACGCCGGGGCGAATTTCGCTCAGGGCCACCGCCAGCATCTGCTGCGTCACATTCAGCAGTTTCCGCGCTTCCGGCGAAATCCGGCCCACCGCAAACGTCCGGGCGGCGTCGCCGCAATAGCCTTTCAGCCGCACGCCGCAATCGACGCTGACGATGTCACCTTCCATCAGCGGGCGGTCGTCCGGGATGCCGTGCACCACCGCCTCGTTGACCGACGCGCAGATGCTCGCCGGAAACGGGCAACGGGCCTGCGGATTTCGCACGCCCAGGAACAACGCAGTCGCGCCGGCATCGCGAATCATCTGGCCGGCGACTTTGTCCAG
>JAAYXS010000127.1 GCA_012515775.1 Phycisphaerae bacterium | reverse complement strand
GCCGGATAAGCAGCAAGCGCCCGTGGGTTGTGGACAGTGTGCCTGGGTGCAATCCGCCCACTCGAAATGCCAGACCCCGTCGCATTCGGCTTCGATCATTTCGGCACATGAGCCGTTGGGGTCGCAGCAGACGCCCTGGCAATTGAGTTCGAATACATACGCTGAACCGGCATCAGTGTTTTCGTCATGGTCGGCGCAGGTCGCCCCGATTACCGCCGTGTTGCCGGAGAGCGCCACAGACTCGCCGAAGTAGTCACGGCCCTTGGAATCGGAAGCCGTCAGTTTGGCTTGCTCGGTCCAGACGTCGCCCGCACGCACAAAAAGGTAGGGCGACCCGGCATTTGTTCCTCCAAAGTCGTCATCTAACCACGCCCCGACGACCGCCGAATCGCCCCAGACCGCCACGCTGACGCCGAATTCGTCGCTCGCCGCGGCATCCGAGGCGGTCAGCTTGGCCTGCTCCGACCACACACCCCCCGAGCGGACAAAAACGTAGGCCGACCCGGCATCAGTCAAACTGTCGTGGTCGTCGTAGATCGCCCCCACAACCACGGTCTCGCCGGACACGGCCACGGAACTGCCGAATTGGTCGCCCGCCTCGGCGTCGGAAGCGGTCAACTTGGCCTGCTGCGTCCACACTTCGCCGGACCTGGCGAAGACGTAGGCCGATCCGGTATCTATTGCTTCGCAGTCGTCCAACCACGCCCCGACCACGGCCGTGTCGCCCGAGACAGCCACGCAGACGCCGAATTCGTCGTAAGCCGCCGCGTCCGCAGCAATAAGCTTGGCCTGCTCGATCCACGTCTCGCCCGAGCGCACGAAAACGTACGCCGAACCGGCACTATCGCCTCCGCGGGGGTCGTCGCCATACGCCCCGATCACCACCGTATCTCCCGATATGGCCACGGAGTAGCCGAATATGTCATAGTCCGCGGCGTCGGAAGCGGTCAGCTTGGCCTGCTGGAACCAGAATCCGTGCGACCGGGTAAAGACGTAGGCCGCGCCCGCATCAATTCCTCCCGCGTGGTCGTTCCAGGGCGCCCCGATCACGGCCGTATCGCCGGAGATGGCCACCGACAGCCCGAAATAATCGTCGGTCGCGGCGTCGGAAGCGGTCAGCTTGGCTTGCTGTTTCCAGACTCCATTCGAGCGGATGAACACGTAGGCCGATCCCGCGCCGTTTCCTGCCGCATGGTCGTCGGACCAGGCCCCGATCACCGCCGTATCGCCCGAAAGGGCCGCTGAAAAACCAAAATGGTCATGCGCTGCGGCGTCGGAGGCCAGGAGCCGGCCCACCTCCTGCGGATCGCATTCGGCCGGCGCTTGCGGGGCGAGCGCCGCGATCAAGAGCAACGCGGCGACCCGGCGCGACGTGTGCCGCACGTCGCTCTGAAGGCCCGACAAGACCCGTTCGACGCCATTCAGCAATGTCCGCATAACAATTCTCCTCCGCGTTCAGTCGGGACAGCAGCCGAGGCGGACGAAATCAGGGCGATTTCCGGACGCGGTGGTTAGCCGCGTCTCGTGTCAGCCCGCCGTCGATTGCTTCCGGGCCGGGATTCTACCGCCTATCTTGCCCCAAACCGTACTCAGCCTTCCCGCACATGACCGAACGTCTGCGCTCACTCCAAAATTGCTTCAATGGTTGCGTTCCGAACCCCGGCGGGTCGGCGCGCACGATATTCGATAGTTAAACAGAGACTATCCGATTCGAAGGGCAGACTGCAACTGAAAACGGCGGACTGCAACCAAAAAAAGCAGCGGATTGCAACCAAAACCAGGGAAATCCGCCCGCCAAACATGCGCCGGCCAGCCGTCGGGCGCCATGCCCAAGCCGCGTAGTGGCGCGGGCCTGCCCCCCAGTTACGTCGCATTGACGCCGCTTCACCAAGCGCAGGTCGGTGGCGCCTTACCGAAGGGCATGCCCGCGCTTACAGCTTGGGCATGGCACCCAACCTCACCCCCACCTCACCCAACCTCGCACCTCAGTCCGCCTCACCCCACCTCACCCAACCTCACCCCACCTTACCCAACCTCACCGCACCTCACCAGACCTCACCCAGCCTCACCCGCACTTTACCAGGCCTCGCGCCTCACCCAGCCCTCACCCGCACATAACCCGCACCTTTGCCAAAACGCTGGCAGACGACGATTGAGGCGCCCGCCTTCTTGCCGCTCCCGCCATCCGGCAACATACTGCCCCCGTGCTGACGTGCTCCCTGCAATCCGGCTCCAATGGCAACTGCACCTACGTCGAAGCCGGCGGCGTGCGCCTGCTCTTTGATGCCGGCATCAGCGGGCGGCAGGCCCAGCAGCGGCTCGCCTCAAACGGCCGCGACATC
>JAAYXS010000788.1 GCA_012515775.1 Phycisphaerae bacterium | reverse complement strand
GGCCCTCGGCCTGACGATGTACGGGCAGATGACGGCCGGAAGCTGGATCTACATCGGCACGCAGGGCATTTTGCAGGGCACGTACGAGACGTTCGCCGCGGCGGCCCGCAAGCACTTTGGCGGCTCGCTGAAGGGCCGGCTGGTGGTCACCGGCGGGCTGGGCGGCATGGGCGGAGCGCAGCCGCTGGCCGCGACGTTCAATGACGGCGTACTGCTGGCGGCCGAAGTCGATCCCCACCGGGTCGAGCGCCGCTTGCAGACGCGTTATCTCGACAAGAGCACCGAACGGCTGGATGACGCCATCGCCTGGGCGGTCAAGGCCAAACAGGCCAACCAGGCGGTCTCGATCGCCTGGGTCGGCAACCAGGCTGACCTGCTGGCCGAACTCATTCGCCGCAACATCACGCCCGACGTCCTGACCGACCAGACGTCGGCCCATGATCCGCTGAACGGCTACGTACCCAACGGCATTCTCGGCGGGGCGCACGCCTCCGCAACGACCCGGCCGCAGAGTCACGGCGGCGAGCCGTGGAGCGAGGCGCGTTATGCCGCGTTGCTGCGCCTGCGGCAGGAAGACCCGGAGACGTATGTGCGCGAATCGTTCCGCACCATGAACGAACACGTGCGGCACATGCTCGAACTTCAAAAGCGCGGAGCAGTCACGTTTGACTATGGCAACAATCTCCGCGGCCACGCGGTCGAAGCACACGAGCGTTACCGCGGCGCGGCCGGCGATGCGCGGCCGTTCGGGATTGAGCCGGTCGACGCGTTTCGCATTCCGGGCTTCGTCCCTGAATACATCCGCCCGCTATTCTGTGAGGGTTCCGGGCCGTTCCGCTGGGCGGTGCTATCGGGCGATCCGCGTGACTTGGCCGCCACGGACGAGGCCGTGCTGGCGACCTTCGCCGAAGAGGCGCATCTATGCCGCTGGATTCGCCTGGCGCGCGAGAAGGTCGCCTTCCAGGGTCTGCCGGCGCGCATCTGCTGGTTGAAGTACGGCCAGCGGGCACGGATGGGCGCGGTGTTTAACGATCTGGTTCGCACAGGCAAGGTTAGCGCGCCGATCGTCGTCGGCCGCGACCATCTCGACTGCGGCTCGGTGGCCAGCCCCAACCGCGAGACTGAGGGCATGAAGGACGGCTCGGACGCAATCGCCGACTGGCCGATGCTGAATGCTCTGGTCAATGCGTCGAGCGGGGCCACGTGGGTCAGCATTCACCACGGCGGCGGCGTGGGTATCGGCTATTCGCTGCACGCCGGAATGGTGATCGTTGCGGACGGTACACGAGAAGCGGAGCGCCGCCTCGCCCGCGTGTTGACCAACGATCCGGCCACCGGCGTGATTCGGCACGTGGACGCAGGTTACGACATTGCCGTCCGCGTAGCGGCACAAAAAGGCATCGATATCCCGCGTTGTTAGTTACCTGACGTAACGGCACGCCTTATAAACGCGGCAATAAGTGGAAATCCGAAACCCACCTAGCAGGGTTGGGGCGCAATCAGTATATTCAGGGCGCAGCGGCTGGAACAGTTCCTTGCTCAGGAGAGTCGAAGTGAAGCGTCTGCTGCCCATCATGCCGTTAGCGCTCGCCTTCTCCGCGATTGCACTAGGACAATTGTTCCCGAGTACACCCGCCGCCGGCACAACGCTGTCAAAGGCCGGGCTAAGCGTAGCCCGCGGCGGTGGGCGGACCCATATGGCGCTAAACGGCGTTTC
>JAAYXS010000787.1 GCA_012515775.1 Phycisphaerae bacterium | reverse complement strand
ACTCGTGATGTGCGGTTCATAAATAACTCGCTTCCGTAAGACGAGAGCGCACGATTCCTCTTTTTTTCTGTCCCGCCGGTTTGTCAGCACTATCGGGCGATTTTCGCCCCCAAACCAATTGCCGGAAACGCGTCGTCCTTCCCCAACGGACTTTCACGCGGATCAGACGTCGCAAGACCGCCCCGACGAAAACCTCGCGAACCGGAGGCAACACGGCCTTGCCGTGCGGCGGAACACGCTACGCGCGACGCGTGCGGCAACCCTGCTTCCAAGCCTCAAAGGACCGGGCGTCCAGCCGGTATCACCCGTCATTTCCAGATGTCCAAACGTGGGGCGCGTCGCAAAAACAAAGAGGGGGCCAAAGACGAGGTAACTTGCGACATTGCCGATGACGACGCCCTTCACCGAGCCGCGAACGCTCGACCTTGGCGGCGAAACGCCGGGTCGGGACGATCAGGCTCTCGACGATGGCCGACTTGGCGTAATAGATCAACACCAACACTAGGCCGACCCACCAGCAGCCGCGAACAAACGCAGGAATCGACGCCCTTATTCCGGAAGAATGGACCAGGACGTCCTGAAAGCTGAGCAGGCCAAAACCTCGACGATCCCGACAGCGCGGGGAGCTTGATTCATCCGACCGCACCAATTCGGCTGATCCGGCTAACATGAACGCCCGGCCAGACTTCTGGCCGGGCGTTTACATGTCTCGTCGCTGGCGAAGGACTGGAGCGCTCAATGTTCGCAATGTTTGTGTTTGGGCGCGGCGGTGGGTTGCTTTGATGAATGTTCAGCCGGCGGAACCGTGGGTGCGTTTTCTTGCGGGTGTTCATGCGCGGCGGCCGGAGCGGCGGCGTGCTGCACGCATCCTCCTTGGGCGTGATGAGCGCCGTGGGCGGTGGCCAGGTTGTGGGCGGCTTCGACGTAGTGGACGAACTCCACGTAGGCGGCGACGAACTTGCGGCCGGACTCGATGCTTTCGTCCTTGTGCTTTCTGGCCTCGGCGGCGGCGGCGAAGCGTTCGCGAATGTTAGTTTCGACGGCCGCGGCGATATGGCGGGCCAGTTCATCCAGGTTGCCCTGCTCCAAGGCCGCGTCCGACATTGCGATTGGGGCGGGCAGTGGCGTGCCGGCCGGCTTGATGCCGGTGTACGGGGCGCCCTCGCCGGCGCGATGCACGCGCACCAGCGTTTCGAAGAAGTACATGTCGGCCAGTTCTTGCGCCTCAGGCCCCTTGGCGCGGACAAGCAGCGTTTTCTGGAAGGCCTGGCGAATCTCGTCC
Organism: Phycisphaerae bacterium; assembly: GCA_012515775.1. Taxonomy (GTDB): domain Bacteria; phylum Planctomycetota; class Phycisphaerae; order UBA1845; family Fen-1342; genus JAAYXS01. The sequence goes on along the minus strand of JAAYXS010000787.1, from coordinate 237 downwards.
TCGTCCGCCTGGGGCACCCATTTGAGGAGGCCGGTTACGTCGCCCTTCATCACGGCGGTCTGGGCATCCTTGACCACCGGTCCGTCCATCGTGTCGCAGTGGCCCAGGGCTGAGCCGGTCACCATGAACACTGCGGCCAGCGCGGCCACGACGGGTCCCATACTGCTCAGTCTTGCTCTCTTGCTCATCATGCTTTCGTTCCTTTCCGTTCGGTTTTCCGATTGCTCTTTGAGTGTT
>JAAYXS010000786.1 GCA_012515775.1 Phycisphaerae bacterium | reverse complement strand
TTCGTTCGCCCACGCGCTGCGTCTAAGGCGTCCAACAACAGCCCGAGCACCTCCGCCAAATCCGGATTGCCGGACGCCAGCCGCAACGTCCCGTCAACTACGTGCACGTGCTCCGGCCAGGTCACCGCGTTTGGCAGCGGACGCCGGAATCCGATCGCCAGGGCTTCCCGCAAGCGCCGCAGAGCCCGGGCCTTATTCCCATGCTGTGATCGGCTCTCGGCCGCTTTGACGATGATCCCGCTTGGCGCATGGTGCAGCCGGACGGCCGACGAGGTCTTGTTGCGTTTCTGCCCGCCCGGCCCGCTCGCGCGGAAGGTGTGGATTTCGCATTCAGCTAACAAGCGCGCATCGTCATAACGCACGCGTGAGCGAAGGTCGCCGGCCTCCGCCCTGGTTGCCTCGTAACCTGATTGCCTCGTTGGGTTCATCGTCGCCATCTACGCGAGTATACGGATGTCAGAGCCTGAATGCCGCCCACAGTCAGCGCTAGAAACGCCATCAGGTACAGCGACATCGCTATCACCTCCGCGTCTCGCCCATAGTGCATGTGGTTGAACAGCGCTAACGCCACGCTCTCAACGCCCGCCGGCCGCACGAGCTGGCTGGCCGGCACCTCCGTCAGCGCCAGCAGCGCCACGAGGGCCGCACATGCCAGCGCCATCGGCAGCCGCAGGGGCAACCGCACATACCACCAGGCGCTGACGCGGTCGGCGCCGTCCACGGCCGCCATCTGTCCCAGGTCCGCGTCCGCCGCCGCCGCGATCCGCATGCCGATGATGGGAATGATGGCAAAGCGCGCTGCGGTTGCCAGGCTGACGATGCACCAGTGATCACTGATTCCCGGCCAGCGCAGGTACGCCGCGGCGAACGCGTCGCCCACTGCGGCAGGTGGCGAGATTGCGGCGCACGCGGCCAGGAGGATGATTATCCCAGCCGCCGCTCGCCAGCGCCGCTTACCGGCAAGGTTTAACCAAAGATCGATGCCAAGAGCCAACCATAGACTGACCAGTCCTGCACCGGCGGCATAGCGCAAACCATGCGGCCAATCTCGCGGAAAGCTGCTCCACGTTCTGCCCAGCGCTGCCCAGTCAGCCATATCAAACGCCAGGATCGCCCACGGCAGGAGCAAGATGCCGGCCGAAACGATAGAAGCCACCCTTGCGACGCGCCCGGCTCCGCCCCACGTCGCGCCGCGTGCCTCCATCGTCTCGAACCCCGCCAGATTTTCCAACAAAGTGCGAAGGACATGCCGGAAGGGTAGCGCGGCCAGCAATAGGAGCGCTGCCAGCGTGAACATCGGCCAACCCAGCAGCAGCCCCCGGGCGCTCCAGCTTTGGACCAGCGAAAGTACTTCAGTGTTCCAGGTCTGCACCTGGCACAAGTCGCTGACGGCATGCTCGGTGACCGCCAGCAGCCCGGTGAGGATCAGGCCCACGCCGATCCACGGCCGCATCGCCGGCAAGGCGCCATACGCCAGCGCTTTGACGGTCCCGCCGTCCGGAAGGGCCAGCGCGAACGCCGGCCGCCCGGCTGCACGCCAGCCGGCCGCCAACACTATTGCAGCCACGGGGGCCGTCCACGTGGCGAGGCTCCAGACCGCACGACCTTCGTGGGCCAACCAAGCCGGCCAACGAACCGCACCGGCCGCACCGATAAATGATCCGCCCGGCAGCAAAACCAGGCTCCAGGCGAAGGCGTAGACGTACGGCGGCGTGAGGAGCACGACCAGGCATACCCAGGTGCTCAAACTGCGCCAGCGGCGCTGTGGAGCATTCAACCCGGCCGCCAGCCCCGCCCCCAAGACCTGTGCCAGCACGGCTGCCGCGCCTGCAACAGTCACGCCGCGCACCAGCAACCCCAGCCGCCGCCCGGTCAGGGCCGCTGCGCCCCAATCGCGCGTCCCAAGCGTTTCATGAACAGCCACCGCCGCCGGCCAGATGAAGCACAGCGCCGCCAGTGCGGCCGCCCCGAGCAGCACCGCGACCGCCAGAGCTCGATACCACCGGCATCGGCCAGGCGCGGCCGCCGCTACGCTGGTTTCAAAGCTCGACACTGTTCGCCGCATCAGTCGCAGTGTGGACCGCGCCGTTGCGCTTTACAAGTGCATGCCCGCGCTTACAGCTTGGGCATGGCACCCGTGCGGGGCATGCCCGTTTGGTCATTGCCCTTTTGCCCTTTTTGCGGCCGAATCGTAACAGGCGCGTCGGCACCCTATAGGTGATGGCGGCGTGAATTGGCGGTTGCGACTAGGGTTGTGGGTTCGGCGTGGGCGCCTCACGCGGTTCACGTACCGTCGGGGCCGGGGTCGCACCGCCGTTGCGCGAGTGGCCGGCCAACAGGGCCTGGACGCGCGGGTGCTCGCGGTTCAGGTGCACGCCGGTCGCCGGGAAATCCGGGTTCTTGGGATTGGGAACCTTGCTGATCGTGACCAACTTCTCCGCCCGCAGATGATCCAGCACCAGT
>JAAYXS010000785.1 GCA_012515775.1 Phycisphaerae bacterium | reverse complement strand
GGCCGCGTCCAGTAACGCTGAATCTCGATTTTGGCCGGAAGCAGAAGTTGACCAGCGGCCGAATCGGCACGGTCCAGTTCGATGGCCGTATCCGAGCGAGTACACGCGGTCAGCGCAGTTGCCGAGCTGGCCAAAAGCGAAAGCAGCAGGTAGTGCGCGAACCGTCCTCCCCCGGCTCGTCGTGCGGTTTGCGCTGCGGATTCGTTGGACGACACTCGTCTGTTGCTCATCTAATAAAAACCAGCCCCAAAAAAGCCGCGCCAGCACCCTTATAACCGAACCCTTAAGGGTTGGCCACACTCCCATCCTTGCGGCGCCTGACTGGCTGGAAAGGGGCCCTGCTCGAATTCTCGGTTTGGGAGCCGGCTGGCGGGTGCGCGGTGGGAGCTGGCTGACCGAGTGCGGGCCGGTTTCTGGCCGGCGCACATGTAGCCCGCCGCTCTTGCCGGCGCTTTAAGTTCGGATCATTGTCATTGCCTTCGACGGCGCTTCGGGCTCATATTGCGGTTCGGGCGGCCCTCGTTGGCGCTTCGAGGTCGAAACATTGCCCTCGCTTGCGCTTCGGGCTCGGATTGCGGCCGAGCGCGTTTCGCGCATGCAAATGCGCTAATGCCATTACGTTCAACTCACTTCGAATTCAGGCGAGTTTCAAGGGTCCGAATGCTAGACTACGCGCAGTAAGCGAGCGAGAGTGAGTGAGTATTTGATTGGCACGCTCGGGCGTTCCGGAAGTGGCGAGCACCGCGTCGGAAACCTGTTGCGAGAACAAAAGGTGAGACAATGATTAGGCCTATTGATCCGGGTGAAAACCCCTCCGTATCGGGAGAACAGACATCGCGAATCGAGGGGGTCGAGCGCTATGAGCGTCCGACCGAGCGGGTGGAGCGCGTCGAGCGCTACGAAGCCCCAGAACGTCGCCCCGACCGGGTCAGCGCGGCCGTCGGCGTGGCCGGCGCCGGCGTTCTGGCATTCGGCGGGCTTCTGGCGCTGGTGCTGAGCATAATTGGGCTAGCCGGCTTCTATCCCGCCACCCTGGCGGCGATAGCTCTGCTGTGCTTGGCCGGCGCGCTGTTTCTCAAAGGCTGCGCCAGTGCGGCGCGGATGCCGGTTCCTGAGAGGTCCGCCGGCTCCACCGTTTTCTCTTTGCTCGACTTGGGCCTGGGTACGACCATTGAGCTAGTCGGCGGCGCGGGCGGCATTGTCCTCGGAATTCTCGCGCTGGTGGGCATCATCCCGCTGACGCTCCTGGCCGTTGCGGTCATCGTCGTTGCGGGCACGCTGATGCTGGCCACCACGCGCCCGGCGCAGGATTGGGGCGACAAGACGCGCGAGGCGATGCGGGTCGCCGTGCTCTCCACGGTTGGAGTGCAGGTCTTTGTCGGCGCGGGCGCAATCGTGCTGGGTATTCTCGCGCTCAACGATTACTACCCATTGACCCTGTCGCTAGTGGCCTTCCTGTCCATGGGCGCGGCAGCCCTGCTGGTCGGCGTGGCGGCCAGCGGCCAACTTGGCCAGATGATTTCTCGTCGACGGCATCGTCACGACGTGGAACCCGCGCGGACGTAGAACTTCATTGCGGCCCTGCGACGATTGCGCGCGACAAGGGCGGATACCGAACAAGCGGCGGCAAACTCCGCGGCGGCTGATTAAGAGAATCACGCCGGCGCGGAGTTTACGTCTAAGTGGTCACTCCGAGGCGGTCACTTAGCCTGCCCCACCGCCACCAGGTAGAGCGGCTGAAAGCCGGGCGGCAGTTTCAATACCCGCGCGACTTCTGCGTCCTCAAACGCTCCCATCGGCACGCCGCACAGTTCGAGTGCCGTCGCCTGCAGGAGAATGTTCTGCGCCACGTGTCCCGCTTCCAGGAAGCAATAACGCTCGGCCCGCGGACCATATTTGACCGCTGTGCGACTGACCTCCGCGCTTATCACGAAAACGGCCGGAGCATTGGCGGCTGTATCCTGCGAAAGGGCGGCGCGCGACAAGTCAGGCCGTAGGTCGCCGGGCAAGTGCGGCTCCAGGGTATGGGTTTGCGGTTTGTAGTGCTGTACGCCTGCGGGCGTCACGACGAACAGCTCGACCGGGTAAAGCGCTCCTGCCGAGGGCGCGGTTCGCTTGCCTTGTGCATCGGTAATTCCCTGCGCGGCCCAGCAGAGTTGCCCGAGCTGCGGCGGCGTCAGTG
>JAAYXS010000784.1 GCA_012515775.1 Phycisphaerae bacterium | reverse complement strand
TTCACGGACGCTTTGGGAACACAACCTGACGATCTGCCCCGGCAGCCCCAATTCGCATCACAATCTGGGCGTGTGTCTTGCGAACGAGCAGCTCTATGAACAGGCTATTGAGGAGTTCAAGCAGACGGTGAGTTTGACCCCCCGCCACGCCACCGCCCTCTATAGTCTTGGGCGAGCCTTGCACCTGCTGGGGCGGACCGACGAATCCATCCAGTACTTCAATGCCGCATTGGCCATGAAGCCCAACGAGGCCAAGGCGCACCTGTGGCTGGCCGACGCCCTGCGCGACCTGGGCCGGCTTGATGAGGCCGCCCAGCACTCCAGCATTGCCGCGCGGCTCAATCCGACCGGGGCCGCCATAGCTGACGCCAGTCCGGAGGCGGCGGCGGCGCGGCTGGCGGCAGTGGTCCAGGCGAACCCCAACGATGCCAATGCGAGGTACGAGCTGGGGATGGTGCTCGGGCGAATGCAGCGCGTGGCGGAAGCGGCGCAGCAACTATCGGAATGTGTGCGGCTGGCGCCGGACCATTTCGAGGCCCGCTGTGCGCTGGCGGCATCGCTGGCTACCCTCGGTAATGTGCAGGCCGCGGCTGCTGAATATCAGCAGGCGCTGGCGCAGCGTCCGGATTCGGCCGAGGCGCATGGCCGCTTGGGCGATCTGCTGGCGATGGCGGGCGACGAGGCGGTAGCGGTCAGCCATTACCGTGCCGCACTGCGACTGGCGCCCGACCGCTGGGGTTCGGTCAACAACTTAGCGGGATTGCTGGCAACGAGTAGAAACCCGGCGATCCGGGACCCGCAGGAAGCGGTTCGCCTGGCGGAACAGGCGTGTGTGGGCACCAAATTCAGTCAGCCGGGTTTCCTGACGACGCTGGCAATCGCGTGCGTCGAGGCCGGGCAGATTGAGCAGGTTCTGCAGCGGCTGCCGAACCAGGCAGTTGCGGCGGATCTGCAGCAGCGAATCGCGGTGTACCAGCAACAGCGCGCGGCGGCCGCCCAGTCTAACCCTTGATGACTCCGATCGGCTTGAGGCGTGCCACCTTTTTGGCCAAGCCGGCCTTGTGGACGACGTCGACCACGTCGCTGACGTCCTTGTAGGCCGCGGGTTGCTCCTCGGCGAGGCCGGTGCGGCCACGGGCGCGGGCGATGACGCCTGCTTCGAGCAATTCCTTTTCGATCGAGCGGCCCTTGGCGGCCCGGATTGCGGCGCTGCGTGACAGGAGGCGCCCGGCGCCGTGGCAGGTGCTGCCGAAGGTTTCTTCCATGGCGCGCGGCGCGCCGACCAGCACCCAGCTTGAGCGTCCCATGTCGCCCGGTACCAACACAGGCTGGCCGACTTCGCGATAGACGGCCGGCACCTCGGGGTGGCCGGGCGGAAAGGCGCGCGTGGCGCCCTTGCGATGGACGCAAAGCATGCGTGTTTCGCCGTTGATCTTGTAGGGCTCCATCTTCGCGATGTTGTGGGCCACATCGTAAACCAGGCGCATGCCCAGCTTCTGCGACGGCAGCTCGAAAACTTTCATGAACGCCTGCCGCGCCAGGTGCAGCAGGAGCTGGCGATTGGCCCAGGCATAGTTCGCGGCCGCACGCATGGCGCCCAGATACCGTTGGCCTTCGTCGGAGTGCACCGGCGCGCAGACGAGTTGGCGGTCGGGCAGCTCGATGCCGTACTTGGCCGGCGCATGGCGCAAGTCTTTGAGCGCGTCTTCGCAAATCTGGTAGCCGAAGCCGCGCGAGCCGGAGTGAATAAGGACCGTTACGGCGCCCAGCTTCAGCCCGAGCACCTCGGCCGCGTGCGGATCCACGATTTCGTCGACTATCTGTACCTCGAGAAAATGATTGCCGCTGCCGAGCGTGCCGACCTGGTCGTGGCCGCGTTCATAGGCGTGGTCGGAGACGAAATCCGGCCGGGCGCCTTCCAGTTGGCCGCCGGCTTCGGTGCGCTCGATGTCCTCGTCGGTGCCGTAGCCGCGTTTCACCACGTATGGCGCGCCTTCGACGACCAGCTCTATCATTTCGCTGCGTGTGAACTTTATCTTGCCGGTGCCGCCCACGCCGCAGGGCACGGTGGAAAAGAGCGTGTCGACCAGCTTTTTCAGGCGCGGCCGGCAGTCTTCGGCGGGGATGTCGGTGCGCACCAGGCGCACGCCGCAATTGATGTCGTACCCCACGCCGCCGGGGCTGAT
>JAAYXS010000783.1 GCA_012515775.1 Phycisphaerae bacterium | reverse complement strand
GGTACCCAAGCTTTCGATGATCCCGGTAAACAAGCGTTACTCTCGCGTGCGGCGGCTCGCCGAGGCCCACACCTGATATTAGAGGCGGAGTCGCGTTTTCGGGCAAGGATCAGCGGCGGAGGCGCGATCAAGGGCCGGGCCCGACGCGTCTGAGAAGCGCATCGGGCGCAAAAAAGCAGATGGCCGGTCGCGAGAGCGCCCGGCCAGATCGTCAGGCCAAATTCGGCCGCTTTCAGGATGTCGGGCTGAATCAGACCCCCGACTGCCCGAGGAAGCTTAGCACCTGGTTGGCGCGGTCCTCGCCGACCACTTGCGCTACGTCTTCGGAGATAATGACTTCGCGCGGGTTGTGAACCAGGTAACTGACGTCATCGATCGTGTTGATGTGGTTGTCCTCCAGGAACCAGAGCACGGCTTGCGCTTCTTCCTCGGTCAGAGGCATTTGCTGCACGCCCGCTTGCTGTTCGGCCCAGATTGCCACGTTCTGCACTTCGGCGACGGTCAAGGTCTGGATGTTTCCGCTCGCGATCTTGGCGAGCCCCGTGAGCAGCGGGTCCACGCCCGGACATCCGCCAAGGCTTAATAGCACGCCTCCTGCGAGTACGAATCCTGCGATTTTCGTTTTCAACATGCCGATCTCCAGGTCAGGGCAATTCCGGCAGCAGCAGCTCGGGATCGAAATCGACGAACAGCCCGATCAGTGTGTCGGAATCCAGGTCTGCCGGCAGACCCGCTGCTACGACTGGATCGCCGAGGACCGTAGCCAGGTCAGCCGGGGTTTCCACCCCGTTACTATCGAAAAAATTGGCTATGTCCTGTGCCTGGGCGTCGGTGAAAGTGAATTCGGAGCCGGCTGGCGCGAGCGGTTCGGCCGCATCCCCATATATCTGGATCTCGTCCGGAGTAAGCTGATGGAGGGTCTCGGCGACGACCTTGTTATAGGCAGTGCGCAGGTCTCCACCGAACTGATTGCCGGTGCGTTCGCCGTGCAGCAAGCCGTTAATGATGATTGGAGTAAGGCCGAGTTCCTCAAGCGCGGCCCGTTTCTCCTGAACCGATAACGTGTTGTCATCGAGGATCGCATCAACGTCGTCGCTTTCCGCAGGCAACGCGTCCGGGCGGGGGGCGCCACAAGCGGTCAGAAGGCCTGCTCCCAACAGCAAAACGGTCAAGACACTCGCACGCATGACGCCTCCAATCGTTTCTCAGCCAACCTCGCCTGACCAAGAGCCTACGCGCATACCGAATGTCCGTATAGTATATCGTCTAATGGCGGTGCGCTCCGCCGCCAACGGCCCCAGGCGGCCGCCCGATAAGCCCGGAGACCAACATGCGCGTCGCAATCGTCGGCTTTCCCTATTCAGGCAAAACCGCGGTATATCGGGCCGTCACCGGACTATCCCGCGAGCAGATTCGCCCTACTGAAGAGAACCTGGCTGCCATCAAAATCCCCGAGCCGCGACTGGACTTCCTGGCCGAGTTGTTCAAGCCCAAGCGCAAGACCGAAGCCACGATGGACTTCGTCGACTTACCCGGTAGCGCGGAGGGCGAGCGCGAACAGGCCGGCCTGAGCAAGCATCTGCCCACCTTGCGCGAATCAGACGCGTTGCTGATGGTGGTGCGGGCTTTCGATTCGCCCTCGGTTCTACCGCACCAGGGACGGGTTGATCCGCAAGGCGACTTGCAGCAGCTTCGGGACGAGTTGTTGCTGGCGGACCTGGCGATTTGTGCGGCGCGAATCGACAAGCTTGAAAAAGCGGTCACCAAGCCGACGAAGGACGTGGAGCAACTCAAACACGAACTGGCCCTCCTTGCCCGCTGCCGGGACGCGCTGGAAAACGAAAAGCCCCTGCTGAACGTGGTGCAGCCCGGCGAGGAGAAGAAGATGTTGCGGGCTTTCGGGTTCCTCACGCAAAAACCCGAAGTCCTGATTATCAACGTCAACGAGGAGCAGGCCGCCGCCCCGCCCCCATTCCGCGACGCCTACGCTTACGCCACCTTCGCCATCTGCGCCCCGCTGGAGGCCGACCTGATCAGCATGGCCCCCGCGGATCGGGCGGGCTTCATGCAGGACTACGGTATTCAGGCCCTGGCCCGCGACCGCATCGTGCGCGCCTGCTTCGATGCCCTGGGCATGATCAATTTCCTGACCGGCGGCCCGGGCGGCGAGGAGGTCCGTGCCTGGCCGATCCCCAAAGGCGCTACCGCCGTGGAGGCGGCCGGCAAGATTCACACCGACATCGCGCGCGGCTTCATCCGGGCGGAGGCAATCGCCTACGACGACTTGCGGGCGGCCGGCTCGCTGCGCGAGGCCAAGGCGGCCAACAAGGTCCGCCAGGAGCACAAAAACTATGTCGTCCAGGACGGGGACGTGATAACCTTCAAGTTCAGCGCCTAGCGGGCGGGCCGCGAAGCCGGAGTTTCTAATGGACGCCACCTTGACCAGTCTCTTCCTGCTCCTGCCGGCTGTTGCGCAGCCGGCCCCGCAAACCGCGCCTGCAGACACGCCGACTATCACGCAGGCCGACCTGCTGAATCGGTTGATCGATTTAGACCGGCTGTATTCACCGCCGGCCGGAGAGCGCACGGGAATGTTTTCGAGCGGCCCGAAGCCGCCGGCTTTCCTGCGCACCCAGGCTGACGGCTGGGGCGTCATGGCCGAACTCAGCGGCCCCGGGGTGCTGACGCGCATCTGGTCACCCAATCCGCAGGGGCGCATTCGGATTGAACTGGACGAGACCAACAGCTTTGAGCTGAACTTCGCGGATCTCTTCAACGGGCGGACGCCGCCGTTTGAGGCGCCGCTGTGCTATTTGGCCGATGATGGCGGCCACGTCTGCTACTTCCCCATTGGTTTCTCGAAGGGCTGCCGCATATTGGCGCGCGACTGCGAGTCCCTGTACGAGATCAGCTACGTTCTGTTCCCACCCGGAACGAACGTGCAGTCGTTTGCCCGCGAACTGGACGAGCCGGCGCTGTCCGCGCTCGACGCCGTGATCACCGCCTGGTACGGCTCCGACGCCGGCAAACGCCCGGCGAGCGACATTCGCACCTATGTCCTCAGTAATCGCCAGGAGCTGCGCGCCGGGGAGAAACTCACGGCCGAGAGCTTCGATGGCGGCGGAATCATCCGGGCCCTGCAGGTATCCATCGCCGGCCGCCTCCCGGAAGCCCGCTACCTGCTGCACCAGTTCATACTGCGCATTTACTTTGACAACCAGGAGCAGCCGGCCGTCGAGGCACCGCTGATAGATTTTTTCGGTTCAGGCCTGACGCTGACGCGCTTCTGTAGTCTGCTGGGCGGAACCGACCTGTGGACTGACATACCCGGCGAGGCCACGCCTGGAAATCTATACCGCATCACGCAGGAAAGCCGCTTTATGTACTGCTATTTCCCGATGCCGTTCGCGGATGTGGCCCGGATCGAGATCGAAGCCCCGCCCAACGTTCACAAGGCCCGGCCCGTCTCGCTCATGCTCTACGCGTTGATCCAGCGCGAGAAGCCGCCGGCCGGCGCGCTGCAATTCCATGCTCGCTTTCGCCGGGAGGACCCGTGCGCGAAAGAAGATTATCCAGTGTTGGAAACGCACGGGCCGGGGCGCATCGTAGGGTGTGTACTGAACGCTGCCTCGCCGCAGGGAGGGTGGGGCCAGGCGGGCGCGGCGCGGATCTGGATTGACGGCGACAGAGCGCCGCGCTACGCCGGCGCCTGCATCGAGGGTCTGATCGGCCGCCCGCCGGGCGCAGGGCGGCCGGTCCGGGCGCCGGCGAATCCGCTGCACGGCGTCACGGCGGC
>JAAYXS010000126.1 GCA_012515775.1 Phycisphaerae bacterium | reverse complement strand
GGGTGCCATGCCCAAGCTCTAAGCGCGGGCATGCCCTCGTTGGGTGGCACGCAGCATGGCCATCACCCAGCATCGGCATCAAGCCACTGCTCCCTACCGCGCCGCCGTGCTAAACTGACGCAATGGGTCTTATTCGCGTTCAGAACGTGACCAAGCAGTTCGGCGGCCAGGTGGTGCTGAGGGACGTCTCGGTCGAATTCAGCACCGGGCACGTGGTCGGCCTGGTCGGCCCCAACGGCGCCGGCAAGACCACCCTGTTCAAGCTCATCACCGGCCAGCTTGCCCCGGACCTGGGCACCGTCACGCTCTCGAAGGGCCTGGAGGTCGGCTATCTGCCGCAAGAGCCGGAGGTCGCCGAGGGGCAGACGCTGCACGACGAGGTCTTGAGCGTCTTCGCCGACGTGCTGGCGCTGGAGCAGAAACTGCAAGGCATCTCCGAACGGATGGCGGCCCAGCCGGCCGGGCCCGCCCTTGACGAGCTGATGCAGCAGTACGACCGCACCACCGCCCGGTTTGAGGCGGCCGGCGGGTATACGTACGAGCAGCGCCTGGGCGAGATTCTCGGCGGTCTGGGGTTTTCGCAGGCGGACTACAAGCTGCCGATGGCGGCCCTGTCGGGCGGGCAGAAATGCCGTGCGGCCCTGGCCAAACTGCTGCTGCAGGAGTCCCAGTTCCTCCTGCTGGATGAGCCGACGAATCACCTGGACATCGACGCCGTTCGTTGGCTGGAAAAGTTCCTGGCCGGACATCACGGCGGGGCGGTCATCGTTTCGCACGACCGCTACCTGCTCGACCGCCTGGCGGAACGGATCGTCGAGGTGGAAGGGGGGCGGCTACGGTCGTTTCCGGGCAATTACACGAACTATGTGCAGACGAAAGCGGTCCGCCAGCTCACGCAGGACCGCCAGTTCGTCAACGACCGCGCGTTCATTCAGAAAGAGCGCGAGTTCATCGCCAAGCACATGGGCAAACAGCGCACCGCGGAGGCCAAGGGCCGCCTCAAACGTCTGGAACGCCGCCTGGCCGCGGGCGAGTTCACGCTCGAGCGCACATCGCAGCGGGAGAAAATCAAAATCCGCTTTGGCGAGGCCGACCGGCAGGTCACCGCCGGCAAGGACGTGCTCAGCGTGCGCGGGTTGAGCAAGGCGTACGGCGAAAAGCGGCTGTTTACGGACCTGTCGTTGACGGTTCCCGCGGGCAGCCGGCTGGGCATCACCGGCCCGAACGGCACGGGCAAGACGACGCTGTTGAAGATCGTACTGGGGCAGGTGCGGGCGGATGCGGGCGAGTTCGATTTGGATGTGAAGGCCAGCGTCGGGTATTACGCGCAGGAGGCGACGGAGCTCGATCCGAACAGAACGGTCGTGCAGGAAATCCTCACGGTCCGGCAGGAGTGGCTCGAAAGCCACGCCCGCAGTTACGCGGCCCGCTTCCTCTTCCGCGGCGAAGATCCATTCAAACGCGTTAGCCAGCTCTCGGGCGGCGAGCAGTCGCGCGTGCGGCTGATGAAAATCATCCTGGCCAACCCGAACGTGCTGATTCTGGACGAGCCGACGAATCACCTGGATATTGCATCGCGTGAAGTCCTGGAAGAAGCGCTGCTGGAGTTCCCCGGGACGATCATCGCGGTCAGCCACGACCGGTATTTTCTGGACCGCATTTGCGATCACCTGTTGGTGATGCGGTCCAATGAGCACGCGCTGTACGACGGGAACTATTCGTACTACATCCGCCAGGTCGAGGCGGAGCGCGAATCGGCCGCCATGGCAGCCGGCGCGGAGAAGCGGCCGAAAGCGGCCAAAGGCGGCAAGACGCCGCGCGGCGGCGGTCAGGATGCGGCCGCGGCGGTGGAGAAGCCGCAGCGGACCCGCTTTCACAAGCTGCGGCTGGAGGAATTGGAGCAGCTCATCATTGACCTGGAAACGCGGCTGATGGAGCTGCACGAGCGGTTCGGCGAGCCGGAGTTGTATCACGACGCAACCGGCGTTTCTGAACTGCGCGAGGAATTCGACGCAGT
>JAAYXS010000782.1 GCA_012515775.1 Phycisphaerae bacterium | reverse complement strand
TCCGGAAGCAGGGCCAGCAGGTATGCCTCTTGCATGTCTTCGTACAGTTTGCCCAACCGCGCTTCGGCCGCTCTGGAGTGCGGATTACGCTCCAGCGCAAGCAGCCCCAGTTCCTCCGCCTGTTTCAACAGCTTCAGTCGCTCCTGCGCGCCGCTTTCGCCGGCGCCGATGAGCATGGCCCAGCCGGCAACTTGGCGTGCCGCTTCAGCGTCCAGCGGATCGCTGCCGAGCACGCGCCGCTCGAGCGCGCGGATGTCGTCGCGTCCCGCAAATCCCGGCGGGCTAAACGCAATCAGTCTGAGCTGTTGCAGCCAGAACTCGGTTCGCATGGTGGGCAGCGTCACGCCCATTAATTGGAAGAACACCAGCAGAATGGCGGCCGCGGCAACCAACCACTTTCGGTGCGGCGCGGGCTGAGCGACGGGCGGCGGCCGAAATGCGATCCCCGCGGCCACCAGCGTCACGAATAGATACAGACCGCCGACAGTGAGTAGCGCGAAGTCGATCAATCCGTGGATAAGCGCGGCCAGCAAGGCCCCGGCAATCCCGGCCAACAGCCAGCCGCGCGCCGCATTGCTGTCCGGCAGCAGGTCGACCAGCCGCGTGATAACCGCGAAACACACCAGCCACACGGCCGCAAACTCGAAAGCCCAGAGCAGCACCGTGGCCGACCCCTCGACGCGCCCCGAGAATGTGAAATGCGTTAACGGAACAACGAGCATGGCCGCGATCACGTGGCTGAACGAGACTGCCGGCTGTGCCGCTCCGCCATCGGTCTGCCCATTCATACGGCGGAACACGGCGGTGATCGAACCAAACAGCAGAATCGAACCGGCGGCGAGGCCCAGCGGCCCAAGCTCCACCAGTAACGAGAGCCACAGGTTGTGTGGATCGCGTACTTCTTCAGGACTGACGGCGGCTTTGTGCCGCAGGTAAGCATCGCCGAAATTCAGTCGCCCGACACCCGTCAGCGGCGCGTCCAGAAAAGCCTGCGCTCCCGCGGTCCAGTACTGCCATCGAAACGCCAGCGACGGATGCCGGAAAGTGCCGTGAACTACGCCGTAGGTCGTGCCCGCGGCGATCACCGCCAGGTACACGCCGACCAGCAGCGCCAGCGCCCGCCCCGGCCGCTGCGCGATCCGCAGCCGCAGAAAACCCAGCGCGATCAGCAGCAGCAACCCGCCGGCCAGAGCGACAAACGCCCCTAGACTCCGCGTGTACCACAGCCCGATTCCCAACAGCAGCATGAGCGCGGCGCCGAAAAGCAGCGCCGCCGAGCGGTCGACTCGCACCGCAGCTCGTCCGGCGGCCAGCCATGCCGCACACACTCCGGCCGCCGTCAGCAGCCACATCATCAGAAACGAGCCGGTGACGTTGGGGTGCGATTGATATCCAATGGCCTCACCGGACTGCAGGCGCCGCTCAAAGTTAATTACGGTCGGCGCGCTAAGGTCATGCCCCGCCGCTTCAAGCTGCGGCTTGTATTCCGCCCACGCTGCCATGGTGTCATGGTGCTCGTAAGCTTTCCACAGCGCGCACTTGGTTGCCATGGTGGCCCCGCCGGCCAGCGTGGCGGCCAGCAATAGGCGCGGCATCCACGGGGCCCGCATAACCTGCACCAGCGCCGCTCCGGCCAGGACTGCAACAAGCAGGCTGAAGCCCGCGTTCAGCGCCGGCCGCTGTTCGCCCGCCGCCGAAACCGAAAGCGCTA
>JAAYXS010000781.1 GCA_012515775.1 Phycisphaerae bacterium | reverse complement strand
GCGATTCGCAGTGCCGGCAGGATGCGCCGCAAACCTGCGGACCAGCGCGCTCCCGCGGCGCGCAGCGGCGTCAGGTCGGAGAACCGCAGCGCCGCCCGCCAGCTCGGCTGTTGCCACAGCCACCACAACAACGGTAACAACGCCAGCCCCAGCAACGCCCAAACCCAGGGAACGGGCCATTGCACCCACTGCGGCGTCAGCGGCAAGTGGTGGTGCGTCATGCCGCCTGCCCCTCCCCGCTCTGTTGTTGCATCCGGGCCAGTTGTGCCCGCTGCGCGGCCGCCGCCGTCTCATGAACGAATGCCCGCGCCGTCATGAGCGCCTGATCCGCATCCGTGCGGTTCGGCCGAAACGCCGCATATTTGACCAGGTCGCACGCTTCAAGAAACGTTCGCAAACGATAGGCGTCATACGGCAGGGCGCTGGGCTTGTGAGCCAGCGCGTTGAGAAACTCTTCCGTCGTCATCTCCGGCGCCGCGAGCGAAAACTTCCGCTCGATGTACGCCCGCACGATTTCCGTCAGTTCGTAGTAGTAGTCGCGTGCCCGGCCAATCTCAATCCAATCTCTGCGCCCCAGTTGCTCCAACGCCTGCAGCGCCACCAATTCCGGCGCAACCGGCGGGACGTTGCGCTGCCGCCGCCGAAACCACAGCCACGCCAAGACCGCCGCCGTGGCAAGCGCGGCAATACTGGCCGCCAGCAACACCCCCTTCGCAATCAGCCGTTTGAGCGATGGCTTAGCTGACAGCGTGCCGGTGATGTCACGCGGGTTCATCAACGAGTCTTGCGTCGTCAGCGCCGACCGTACCTCAACCTTCAGCGGGTCCGTCTGCAACTCGTTCTGGAATCGCACTGGCTCGCCCGCCTGCTCCGGCTTACGGCCGTATTTGGCGATCAGCTCCGGAATCTCAAGCGTGCCGGACGCCAGGCTCTCAACGCGAAAGACTCGTCGCCATTCCAGCCCGCCCTCCGGCGCCGGCCGCGGATCCGGCGTTTCTTCACCGCGAATCTGCAAATCGGGCAGCGCCTGGGCGGCCGGAAGTTCGACCACGTAATCCTCCGGCGCGCGAACTTCCAGCACGATCTCGAACGGATCGCCCAGCCAGACCGCTTTCGGCCGCACCGTCACCTCAAACTTCACCGGCCCGCGTTCCTTCGACTGGCGTACTTCATCCGGTTCGGGCGCCGGCCCGCGATTGCACCCACCCAGCAGAGCCGCCAGCAACGCGGCTGAAACCCAGCACGCCTTGACCCTTATCTCACGTGAGACCGGATGGCGTCCGGTCTGCCAGCCGTGCGTGATCGCCCAAACACTCCGCCTCATCGCCGCCGCCCCCGCCGATGGAAGAACCTCCGCAACGGCTCGACAAACGATTCGCCCGTCGCGACCTCAATCGCATCCAAGCGCATTCGCCGCAGCTCCGTTATCAGCGCCGCATGCCGCTCGTCGGCCAGCCGCGCGAACCGCTCGCGAAAAGCCCGCGAACCGGTGTCCACGAGCATCTGCGCCCCGGTTTCCGGATCCAGTACCTCGACGTACCGCACCGGCGGCAGCCGGCGCTCGCGCTCGTCGCGCACGATGACCGGTATCACGTCATGGCGGTGCCGCACAATCTGCAGCGGCCCGGTGAAGCTCGGCGTCTGAAAATCGCTGATCAGGAAAACCACGGCCCGTCGCGCCAGCACCCGGCTGATGGATTCCAGTGCTACCCCCACATCCGTCTTGCGCCCCGCCGGTTCATGGTACAGCAGCTCACGCACTACGCGCAGCACGTGCCGCATCCCCTTGCGCGGCGCGACAAACCGCTCAATCCGATCCGTAAACAGGATCAACCCCACCTTGTCATTGTTCTGAATGGCCGAGAACGCCAGCGTCGCCCCCAATTCGGCCACCAATTCGCTCTTGAGCTGCTCGCGCGTCCCGAACTGCTGCGATGCGCTCACGTCCACCGCCAGCAGCACCGTCAGCTCACGTTCCTCCCGATAATTCTTCACGAACGGCCGCCCCGACCGCGCCGTCACGTTCCAATCAATCGTGCGCACGTCGTCCCCCGGCTGGTACTCGCGAACTTCCTCGAACTCCATCCCGCGCCCTTTGAACGCGGAGTGGTACTGTCCCGCGAACACGTCGTTAACCATCGCCGACGTGACAATCTGGATGCGACGGACCTTCTTCAGTATCTCAGTCGGGATCATCGTTTGCCGCCGGCCGTTATCTGCTCGGCCTATTCCCAGTCCGCGACCGGCCTAGTCCGGACAGCCCTCGCCTGGAGGGTTTCATTTTATAGACGCCCACCGCCCTGAAAAGCCGTCGAGAAATGCTCCGACTTTCGATAGATGCTTTTTGCCAGGCGTCCCGGCCTATTTCCCGGTCTCCTCCAGCCGCGCCCGGATCGCCGGCTGGT
>JAAYXS010000780.1 GCA_012515775.1 Phycisphaerae bacterium | reverse complement strand
GGCAAGAGCAGCCCGGTGCACTTCTTCTGGGGCAGCTTTGACCTGGCCGTGTCGCGCTTTTCCGGCCGGCGGGCGCCGGCGCGGCCCGGGGCGGACGTGATCACGCGCGAGGCCTATTCGCACGAGGTCAGCAGCGCCGGCTTCTGGCCGGGCGGCGGGCAGGTTACGGGCCCGGCCTTCTATTCGTACGCGGTGCCGGAGCCGGCTGGCTTCCGCACGGCCGCGGTGCAGCCGCCGGAGGCCCGCTACGACCCGAACCTGAACGAGTTCCTGCTGATGTACGACGACGTTCGCGCCTCGCCCGCACCGCAGGAGAAGTTGCTGGATTTTCTGCAGAGCACGTACGAGGCCGCGGCCGAACTGGGCGGCTGGGACCGCGACGCGCTGGAAAGCTGGCACCGCACCGGCGCGCCGATCGCGGTCGGCTAGCGGAGCTTTCAGCCATCAGCCGTCAGCTTTCAGCCAGAACGCGCCGTCGGCGCCGCGGTTTTCAAAGGGGACATAAAGGGGACAAACGGGACATGGCCCCGCGCCCAGTTCAATCGTGCCACGAACGTAGGCAAGGCCGCCGAGGCCGGGCGCTCATCCGCCCGCTGACCGTCAGTCGTCAGTCCAACCTCCGATGATCCTGGCGGTTCGACCATACCTGTCGCACCCTCATGCCATAGTCACTGCGCCGGCACGGACTTGCCGCGCCTCTCAGAGCCAGAGAGAACGATTGACGAATGACCAGAGCAACTGTCAAATAACTAGGTCGCTTTCAAGGGAAGAAGTCACGTCCTGAAGAAAGGAAACCGTTATGGGCAGCGCCAAATCACCACCGGACACGGTGATGACAATCGAAGAGCTGTCGCTGTCGAGAAAGTCGGCCGCCAACCGCGCAGGGAAAGTAGTAACGCTTGGGCACGGAGAATGGCGTGGTATTGAGGCCTTCTTCCAGCGTAAGGTGCTACCGCACGTGCCGGATGCCTGGATTGACCACGCCAACACACAGATCGGCTACGAGATCAGCTTCAGCCGGCACTTTTGCAAGCCCACGCCGCTTCCATCACTGGACTGGGTCAAGGCGGACCTCGAAGCCCTTGAGGCCGAGGCTGAAGGACTGCTGGACGGGATTACCGCAGGAGGCGCCGTATGAGCGCGGTGCCACCGATCGATGATGCGCAGCTGGAGTCGCTGGCAAAAGAGCTCGGCGAATGCGGAACCGGGTCGGAAATCACGCGGTTCTGCAAAGCCTGCGGCCTGGTCGATAACTCGGGAGAGTCGACGAAATGGCGCCGCCTCTACGCGACCTTTCGCGATTCGCAACGGCTTAGGCGCTCTGCCAATCAGGTTCTCGCGTTCATTCAGCGATTCGTTTGCCCCGCGCGATTCACCGGGCGGAATGACGAATTCGAGCAACACCGACGAAACCTCAACGCTATCCTGGCGTTCGCCGGGTTGGAGTACGGCGATGACGGTCAGTTTCGTAAACGCCCCGCTGCACGCAATCTGACTGAGGCAGAGGCTCGCGCCCGGACGATCGAGTCGAAGTTCAACGGCAGACGAATCCATCCCGAAGTGCTCAAGTATTGCCGTTCTGAGTTGCTCCAGGACAACTACTTCCACGCCGTTTTCGAGGCCACGAAAGGGCTGGCGCAGCGAATTCGTGAGATGTCGTCAGTTGAGGCAGACGGCGCCGCGCTTGTGGATCGTGTGTTCTCAATCGAGCGTCCTGTGCTGGCGTTCAACACTTTGCGCACAGAAACAGAACGGTCCGAGTACAAGGGGTTCGCGGCGCTGCTCAAGGGTTGCTTCGCTGCTGTTCGTAACCCGCTGGCGCATGAGCCGAAGATCCTCTGGGAAGGGGAAGACGATGCGGCCGATTACTTTTCATTGATATCGCTCCTGCATCGGAAGCTGGACGACTGCGTTCCCACGCACATTGGCAAAACGACATGAGAAACGGCCTGCGGCCGGCGTGCGCGGCGCTTGCCGTTGCCTCGGGCGCTTCCGTTACCGCGTTGCCGTTGGCTCGGCCGGTTCCGGCCGTTGTCGGCCGCGTCGAAACCGGCTTTTGCTTTTGCCCCCGTGCGCTTTGCCCGCGCGCTTGCGCTCGGGCGTGGGTTTCCTGCCAGCTCTGGCGGCTGCGGCTCCAGCGGCCATGCCATGGGCGCTCGCGCCTCCGGCCACCTCGGCTTCGGCGGCCTTGGCGTTGGCGGTCTCTACTCCGCCCGTTGCGGTGCCCCCGGGGCGCGGCGGGGCGATGGGCCGGCCGCACACTCGCCCGCTGACCGTCATCCGTCAGTC
>JAAYXS010000779.1 GCA_012515775.1 Phycisphaerae bacterium | reverse complement strand
CCGACCGCGTCGATTTCATCCAGGAAGACGATGCAGGGCGAGTTTTCCTTGGCTTGGCGGAATAGATCACGCACTCGAGAAGCGCCCACGCCCACGAACATTTCGACGAAGTCCGAACCGCTGATGGAGAAGAACGGCACGTCTGCTTCGCCGGCAATCGCTTTTGCCAGCAACGTTTTGCCGCACCCCGGTTCGCCGATCAGCAGTACGCCGCGCGGAATCCGCCCGCCCAGCCGCTGGAAGCGCTTGGGGTTCTTCAGAAACTCGACGACCTCGTAGACTTCTTCTTTGGCCTCTTCGATGCCGGCCACGTCGGCGAACGTGACGTTGGTGTGCTCCTTGGTGGTCATCCGGTGCCGGCTACGGCCGAAGTTGCCCAGCATCCCCGGCCCACCGCCGGTCTGGCGCAATTGCCGGAACAGAAGGAACCACACCACGCCGAACAGCACCAGCCACGGCAAGGTCGTGACGAGCAGGTTCATCAGCAGGCTGTTGCTGGGTTCGCTCTTGACAGTTACCGGGCGTGGGCTGTCGGCCTCAATAGTCTTGCGGATTTCCTCGACCTTGTCGGCGGCTTTGAGGTACGTGCACTCGAAGCGCTTGCTGTCGCCTTGGGCGTGAGACGGCAATTTCTCAAATTCGCCGATGATCGAGTCCTCGCGGATCGTCACCTCTTTCACGTTGCCGTTGCGCACCTGCGTCCAGAATTCCGAGATCGGGATTTTCTGCCCAGGCGCCATGCCGCGGTTAAACATCACCAGCAGCGTTATCCCCAACAGCACCAGCAGCAGCCAACTAAACGCGCCGCGCGTCAACCGCGGTGGGCGAGGGGGGCCGCCGTTTGGCCGTGGTTCCTGGTTGGGCTTGAGATCCTCAGACATCCGCTTTTTTGTTCGTCGCTTGAAGGGGCCGAACACCGATCCGTCACCATTCCTCGTACATTTTGGCTACAATCCGTGCCGCCAACAGATTTATCGCCCGTTCTTGGGCCAGGGCTTCCGGTTGACCCTCCGGCGGCACGTAATCCGCCGCCTGCAGCTCAACCGGCTGGTCGATCAGCACCCGACCGGAGCGCAAATCTTTCCATTGCACGCGGGCGGCCAGGACCAGGACCATCTCCCGTGGTTGTCGGGAGGCGAAATCCGGCGCAAGAGCCGCCTGGCGCTCCTCCAGCAACTCGCCTTTCAATATCGTATCCGCCTTTTCAGGCGGGGCTAGCCGATAGGGCGTTTCGAGGTTAATGCGTTTCTTGACCGCCTCGGTCAGCTTGAACTCCAGATCGCGCCGGAATTCCTTGCTGCCGAACATGTCCACGTACACCGTCTGAACGTCGCAGCGATGAATCCCTCCGTGGCGGTAACCGCAGCCGACGGCGCCGCCCAGCCCCAGCGCGGCCAGGACGATTAAGCAGAAACGCTGTCCCTTCATTCCGCGTCCTCCACCTCGACCCCCAGCGCCCGCAGCCGCTGGCGCGCTTCCGCCGCGGCCAGCGTGTCACCCCAATCGCTCAGAACCAGCCGGTAATAGTATTCGGCGGCCGATTTTTGTCGCGTGCGCTCGTACCACTTGCCGATGTCCAAATCCTTGGCGGCCCGCTGCTGGCGAATGCCCTCCAGCCGCTGGGCGACGTTCTCACGCTCGGCGTAAATCGGGTAGGCCGCCTGAACCTGGCGGTAACGCTCGTCTGCTTCCAGCAGGGGCCGGTCATCGAATTTGATTCCTGGGAAGGCCGCCTCGGCCGCCACGGCGCTGCGCATCATGGCGAATTGGGTGTACCTTCCGGTGGGGAACTGGCGCGCCAGGTTTGCGTACTCGTCCTGTGCCAAGTCCATATCGCCCTGGTTGAAGCGGTAATCGGCTTTGGTGCGCAGGGCCTCTTCACCCAGCCGCGTGCCCGGCACGCGCTCCCAAATGCGGTCGAGGATATCGATCGCCTCGTCGGTGGCCGGAAATCGAAAGATGCCCCATACGACCCGCTTCTGCCCGGACAGGAACGCCAGGGCCACGTCGCGCTCGCGGAACAGGGCCGTGTGGAACAGCTCGCCGCCGGTGTTTTCGACGACCAGCTCGTACTGCTCATAAGCGCGGTAGTAGTCCTTCGACTCGAACCACGTTTCGCCCAGCAGGAAAACGGCCTCGTAGTACCGATCGTGTCCCTCGTTTTCCTTGACCCATTTCTGGAGAATCTTACGCGCCTTCTTCGGCTGCCCCTCCGCCAGCAGGGCACGAGCATGCGCTAACTCATCGCTAGCCCCGTCCTCCACTTGCTCCGTGACCCATTCGCCTGTCTCTGGGTCAAGCACTTCCCGCTCGCGGTATTGCTGATCTTCGCCGGCTGTCGGAGCTTCCGGTTGGCCAGCCATGTCCGGCAGGCTCGGCTGATCTTGGGTCTGTGCGCCCTGAGACACGCCGGCCTGATTCGCCAAGTCCGGTGCGATGCTCGCGGTTCCTCCGGCCGGCGCTGCAACTGCCAGCGCCAGAGCCGCCGCAAGAACACCGGCCGCCGTCCTCACACTAAACCCAGAAAGGACTGTCGATTTAATGCGCCAAGGATTCATGACCGGCATTATAAATTGCCGAGCACACGATGGCCAACGACCCCGGGGTTTTCATCAACGCCGAAAACTGAGCACGGGTGAAACTAAGCACGGGCGAAAACCAAGCACGGGTGCCATGTCCACCGCGTAGCGGCGCGGGCATGCGCTCGTTACCGGGGCCACATACGGTGACTAACGCATGCCGTGGTTGACGGCGTCAGGCGCAAGGTGACTGACGCAGCAAGCGCTGAACGGCAGGCGCGAACAAGTGGTGCCGGCATGCCCGCGCTTACAGCTTGGGCATGGCACCGTCAGTGAGTTTTGACACATCAAATTGATAAAACTGTCCTAACGCATACCCTCAATTGCAGGAGTTTGTTCGATGGCAGTGCCTTTTTACGACAGTGAATCGGATTCGCCCGCCCTGCGGATCGTGAATCTGCTGGCGCGGCGCGGACCCTGCACCATCGCGGAGCTCGTTGCGGCGCTCGGGGTTACGACAACGGCCGTCCGCCAACAGGTGAACCGCCTGGTGGCCCGCCGCTGGCTGATTCGCACCCGCCGCCGCCAGGGGCCGGGCCGGCCCGCGGACGTGTTCGCCTTGTCAGACGACGCGCGGCGGATGCTTGGCGGCCAGGCCGAGGAGCTGTCGCGATTGCTTCTCGAGCAGATTGCCGAGATGCCAGGGCGGG
>JAAYXS010000778.1 GCA_012515775.1 Phycisphaerae bacterium | reverse complement strand
CAGAGTGATAAAGTGATAGAGTGATAAAGGGATTCCCGCGGACGGTCCTTTATCACTCTATCACCCTATCACCTTATCACGTCATCGCGGCACTGCTTGAAGCTGCGGCTTCATGCAGTAGCACACGGGACGCTTCATGGCACACTCACGCGGCGCTCAGGGCTCCCAGTCGAACGTCCAGGGCAGGTCCTTGCCGTTGCCGGTCCATTTGCTGTTGTTGGCGGTGGAATTTACCAGGTCGTCCCCCAGCGCCACGCTGCCGTTTGGGTTAATCTCGTAGCCGAGCTGCTCAAGGGTTTCGCAGCTCACGTGCCCGTCTACCCATAGGACGTTGGTCCGCCCGGAGTGCCGCGGGTCTGCGGCGCTGCGCGCGTGGGGTATGTCGGCCATTTCGCCGTTTTCCTCATCGGGATTGACCCGCGGCGGATCGAGATTGAAGCCTTCGTTGCCCAAACGCCGGACCGTGTACGGATCGTCAGACGCGGCGTTGTTGCTGTACTCCAGGCGCTCCCATGGCGCGAAGTGCGCCGCCGTGCCCATCCCGTCGGCCACGGCCACCGTGCTGCCGGGGTACCGGATCGAGGACAGTTGCACCGGCCAGTTCTTGTATGCTGATTTAGGGCCGTTTTCATCGCGCAGCCGCGAGTTGCCCAGGAAGTGATAGTTGTACCCGTAGGAGCCGTTGCGTTCGTCGGTCCACTCAGGGACGGCGGGACAGACGTAAGTTCCGTAGGAATAGTTCTGGCGGTCGCCCTTTTCACCGAACTTGTCGTAGGTGTTGCGGCAGGCCTGCGGATCTTCGAAGGGCGGCAGGCCGACGCCGAGGCTCATCATGGCGACGAAGGTGGGACGGAACTTGCGCCGCCCGTGAATCGCGGCCCAGGGATTGCAGTCGTCGCCTTGCGATTTCGGCAGGCGGCTGGGCACCATGGCGTCCCCGTGGTCGTTCGAGTACAGGACGAGGCCGTGTCCCAGAACGTGCAAGTTCGCGCGGCACTTGGTCGCAATTCCCTGGCGGCGGGCGGCGCTGAGCGACGGCAGGAGAATGCCGATCAGCAGGGCAATGATCGCCACCGACACCAGCAGCTCGATTAACGTAAATGCCCGGGAATTGGAGAAATTACGCGGTTCCATGGCACCTCGCTGATGTCACCGCCAGTATAACGCATCGCCGCAACCAAAGAAGACACTTCGGCCCGACAGAAGCTGCTTACAGCCGTTGGCTGCTTCCAGCCGTTGGCTGCTTCTAGCCGTCGGGTGCTTCTAGCCGTCGGGTGCCATGCCCAAGCCGCGTAGCGGCGCGGGCATGCCGACACCAGCCACGCCCCATCGACGCCGTTACCCAGGGTCAGGTTCGCTCGCGTTTTACCAAGGGCATGCCCGCGCTTACAGCTTGGGCATGGCACCCAAGCATGCGCCCACCCGCCATGGCACCCAAGCATGCGCCCCCCCGCCTTTGGCATGGTACCCACGGACCCACGCCAATTGACCGCTGCCGGTATAATGCACAGCAGCATGAGCCCAGGCGTTTAGAAGTCGCGGCCCGCGACACGTATTGAGAGCCGGATATGAAAGCGCTCGCAAAACCCCTTGTGCGGTTCTGGCTGTTGATGCCGGCGCTGCTACTGTGTTCCTGCCCCGCCCCGCCGCTCAAGCTGGCGCCGGTGGAATTGGAGAACGGCGTTGAGGGCTGGGACTACGGGGAACAACTGGTTAGCGAGGGCCGCCCGCCGTTGCGCTGGTCCATCAGCCAGGGCGAACTGCCGCCGGGGCTCATTCTGGACGACGGCGGCGCGCTGGTCGGCACGCCCACACAGCCCGGCGACTACGCCTTCACGGTGCGCGTGCGCGATTCGTCCTTCCCCGCGCGAACCGGCACGCAGAACTACGCCATAACCATCCTGCCGCGCCTGCGGATCACCGCGAACCTGCCGGACGGACGGGTGTTAGAGCCGTATGCGGCCACGCCGGCTGTGGAGGGTGGCGTACCGCCCTACACGTTCGAGGCGATTGGCTTGCCGGCCGGCCTGGGCATCAATTCCGAGACGGGCACGATTTCCGGTGTGCCGCTGACGCCTCATGCGGCATTGCGTGTCGACGTGCGCGTCAGCGACAGCGGCCAGCCGCAGCAAACCGCTACCGACACTGACTTTTTCGCCATAAAGAACCAGGCCATTCAGATCGTCACCAGCGACTTGCCGCCGGGGCAAGTGGGCGTCGCTTACAACCAGGCGGTGGTCGCCGAGAATGGCCAGCCGCCCTATCGGTGGGCCGTCAGCGACGGCCTGTTGCCGGGCGGGCTGCGTCTTAACACCGTGACGGGCGTGATAT
>JAAYXS010000777.1 GCA_012515775.1 Phycisphaerae bacterium | reverse complement strand
TGTACCGTCGGTTTCTGCTTGCCGGCCTGGACCACCTGGAAATCGATGATGCTGTATAGGTGCCCCTCGTGCCGGATCACCATGCCCCTGTGGAGTTGCGCCGTCTGCGACATAGCCGCTTCTCCCGAAACCCACTGAGTTTAGTGTGTCGCACGAGCCACAAGATGTCCAGCTTTTCCGCACGCGCAGCATCTCGCCCCGGTCGGCTCCCTCCTATCACGAACGCCCGGCGCAACGCCGCCGGCCCGCAAAGCATATTACAGCCGCCTAATTTGTGTCTGAACTCTCAGTAATCTCGTTTTCAGAATCGATTCAGTCGTGCGCGATACACAGATATGTGCGTGGTGACCGACCGGCGGCCGCCTTCGCCATCAGGGAGAAATGAGGAGCCTGGAAATGCCTTCCATAACGTTACCCGCAGCAATGCGGCTCAAACGTTTGTTCGAAAGAGCCCATCTGGAAGAGAATGATTCCGTGCGGCTGCGCGCGACAACGCACGGCCTGGAAATATTCTTCGACAGCCCCCGACCCGGCGATGATCGCGTTGTGTACCGAAACCGGACACTGTTCTTGCTCGATCCGCCGACCGCACGCCGCCTGGCCGGACGGCGCATCGATCTGGAAGTGACCGAAGCCGGCGAGGCCCTGGTTGTAGCTTAGGTCTATCCGTGGGCGAGACACAGGCAGCGCGTTGAGTATGCCGGTGACATGGCCGCGTTGCTGTAGAGATAGTATTGCTAGGACTGAGACGGCTTAGCCGGTGCGAGGCAGACGACGTCGAGACTGATGAAATTGACTCGCGTTTGGACGTGGCGCGGCCCCCTTCACGAGCGGCGGCGCCGCGGCTTGGCGGGGCCATCCACCAAGCGACGTAAAGCGGTCGCGTTTCGTAGCGCATGCCCCTGCCAGTCATTGTTGAAGTACGCGAACACGTCTACGCCGGCCGCCTGGTATTCGCGAATTCGGGCGGCCTGCGATTCCAGGAAGGCCGCGCTGTAGCCGCCGCCCTCCTCCGGACCGCCGTGATAGCGCAAATACGTCCAGCCGGCCGTCAGTACCTGTGGGTGTTCAAGCTTGTCGTGAATGCACAGCGCGGCGCCGTATTTCCGCAAAATGCGATAGATAGTGTCGCAGAGCCAACTCGGGTGTCGGAATTCAAACGCCCAGCGCCGCCGGCGCGGCGCCGCAGCCAGAAACTCTTTCAGGCGCTCCGGAGCGACGCCCCACTGCGGCGGCAACTGCACCAGGATCGGCCCGAGGTACGGTTTGAGCCGCTCTGCGCGTTCGAGAAACGGCCGCAGGTGGCTGGCCGGGTCCTTCAAATGCTTGAGGTGGGAGCCAAAGCGGCTGTATTTCAGCGCGAAGCAGAAGCCGGGCGGCGCCTGAGCGCGCCAGGCGTCGAACGTACTAGCCTGAGGCAGGTGGTAGAAAGTGTTATTGATCTCGACGGTATCGAAGGCTGCGGCAAAGAAAGTGAACCAGTGCTTTTTCGTGATCTCTTCAGGGTAGAAGATCCCGCGCCAGTGGTCGTATTGATACCCCGACGTACCGATTCGAATTTCGGCCTTCTTCGCCATGACTGCAGCCCCAAGACGAACCTTATTAAAGGTTGTTGGCGCCCCTGTGAGCGTATCGCGCAATCAGCACTCAGAACTTGGCCTTGTGTTACAATTCTGTAATTTAACAGGGCGGCAACACGGAGTGTTGTAAGAACACAAGCGTGTTGTATCATCGGGCTTACAAATGCTGCCATCTCGCCGGGCGGTCCGCCGAGTTCCGCGAGGCGAGAGCGTGAGGAAACAATGTCGGCGTGCAAGTCAGCAACGTTTCCAGGCGCGACTGACAGGTCCGTTGCAGACCAGGACCTTCAGCTACTGCGCGAAGTCGTCGCCGTCAGCAATCAGGTGGAGGACTTCGAGCACGCGCTAAATCTGGCGCTGCCGACCATTGCACAGCGTTACGCCTGCAGCGTCGGGCAAGCCTTTCTCATCTCGGACGAACCCCCTGCGCGTTTGCTTTTGTGCGCGACCCGCTATGAATCCGCTCCAGGGCTTTTCGCGAAGTTGCGAACCCCGGCTTCGCTTGACCTCGACGCGGGCTACTTGCGCCCGATCATCGAACGCGGCGAGCCAAACTGTACCACCGCGCTCGAAGACGCCCTCGGCGTTCGCGGCCGACCCGCACGTGAGGCAGGATTAGCATGGGTGCTGGGGGTTCCGGTTATTTCGGGCACGCAGACAGTGGCGCTGTTGGAGTTCTTCGCGGTGCAGGCAACTGAGCTTGCGAGCGGCGCCCTGGACGCAGTCGCGCGGCTCGGCGTCGCGCTCGGACGTGTGCTCGAGCGCCAGCGTTCCCGCAGCGCGCGGCGCCGCAACGAGCGACTGGCGTCCATGGGCACGTTCGCCGCCGGAATCGCTCACGAACTGAACAATCCCCTGACTTCAATACTGATGAACGCGCGCCTCGCCCTGAAACATGACTATGACAAGGAACGCCTGCTCGAAATCGTCGGCGAAATCGTCGCCGACACCGAGCGCTGCGCCAAGATCGTCAAAAATTTGGTCAAGTTCGCCCGTCGGGAACCGGCCGAACGTTCTCCTGTTAACGTTTCTCAGTTGATTCGGCGCGTAGTGGCAGTCGCTCGGCGCGAGGCCGAGAAAGCCAAGGTGCTCTTCGATGTCGACATACTGGAACCGCTACCGGTCGTGCTGGCAGAGGCTACAGCGATCGAGCAGGCGCTGGTAAGCGTCGTCAACGGCGTGCTGGACGGCACCGATAATCGCGGGACCGTACGGCTTCAGGCGCAGGGAAACGCCGGCAAGTTGCGTATCTGCGTGTCTGCAGGCCCTTTGCCGGCCCCCTCGACGAGCCAGTCTGGCGCACCGGCAGCCGCCAACGACAGCGCCGGCTCCTACGAGATGGCCAGCGGCATTATCAGCGAGCACGGCGGCACAATTACTATTGACAGACGACCTGGAAGCGGCAATAGGATTACAATTGAACTACCCGTTGCTGGGCAATCGCCCGGACGAGCGACCGAATGACACACCGCGGCACGGTACACATCGTCGACGACGACCCCTCGGTTCAGCGCAGTTTGCGGCGGCTGCTGGAATCTGTCGGTTTGAATTCCGAGTGTTACAGTTCCGCCCAGGACTTCATCGAGCGCCATAACGCGGACTCAGCAGGTTGCTTGTTACTCGACGTGCGCATGCCGGGACTGAGCGGTTTGGAACTTCAGGACCATCTGCGGTCAGAAGCCTGTATGTTGCCGATCATCTTCGTAACGGGTTACGGCGACGTGCCCATGACGGCCCGCGCGATGAAGGCCGGTGCCGTCGATTTCCTTCAGAAGCCCTTCAATGAGCAGGAGTTGCTGGAGGCAATCGAACGCGCCTTGGCCCGCAACTGCCAGATGCGGCAGGAACAGGCCGAACGACGCAAGGTCCAGATGCGGTTGCGATTACTCACGCCGCGCGAGCAGGAGGTCCTGGAGCGCGTCGTAGCCGGCAAGACCAACAAGGAGATTGCGGCCGAGTTCGGAATCACCGAAAAGACGATTAAGGTCCACCGGGCGCGGGTCATGGAAAAAATGCAGGCCGACTCACTCGCGCAACTCGTTGTGCTGGCACAAGTTGCAGGCGTTAGTTCTACTAACGGCCTACCCGTCTAGGTACAACACACAATTCCGCCGGCGCGCTTTTCGTGTCACACTATGCCAGTACAAGGGGCGGCACCGGCGTGAGCGGACATTGTCGTTCGGCCCGCGCCGGGATCAGAGGACGGCCGAAGTCCGGCCGGCCACTTGAAAGCCTACGAGCAGGTGCGAGTCGAGCTGTAATGGCGCCGTTGATGTACAGTCACCAGCAGCAGTTTGTGCCGAGCGAGCGCCGCCAGACCGTGACTGA
>JAAYXS010000776.1 GCA_012515775.1 Phycisphaerae bacterium | reverse complement strand
GCAAGCGTGGTCGAGCCGAGGTGCAAGATTGGCTGTACGACGCGCACATCGGCGGTTTCTTGCCGGTGGCGATTGTGTGCGCTGGTTGGACCGCCGGCGCGGGGCCGTTCTGGTTCGGGATATTGGCTGTCGCATTGGTCGCGTTCGGTCTGAGATGGCCGCGCAGCGACCGGCCGGACCAGTCGACGGCGCCGCCAAGTTTGAGCGCCAGCGGATGTAATCTATAATGCCGCCGCGATTTGTCTGGGCGCCACCCCCGAACGCTTGGCCTGGCGGGGGGCTGACAACGGCGCTGCGCGGCGTCCAAGAGGAGATGAGTTATGCCCGAACGCGAGTGTGAACTGCGGAGCATAGCCTGGGGTGAGGTGTTTCCGTTTCTGCGCCTGTTCCGCACGTTCCGGCTGGCGATCAGTCCCGGTCGCATTCTGACTGCGCTGGCGGCTGTGGCGTTAGTGTGCCTGGTGGGCTGGGTGATGGACCGGATTTGGGTCGGCGCCGGGCACGGCGCGCTCATCGACCCGGCCACCGGCCAATCTGAGGTGGCGGCGTACGCCAGCATGGGATCGAAGGACTTCGCGCTTTGGCAGGAGCATGTCAAAGAAATGCACGAGCCGGCCGCGGCCGGCAACTTTGCTTCGCTGCTGCGCTATGAGATGCGCTGCTTCGCGGCAGCCGTGCGCGGGGTGATGACTTTGCGCTGGGGCTTTTCGGCGCCGGCGTGGGATTCGCAGCCGTCCTTCCTTGGCAGCATTGTTTCCGCGGGCCAGGGCGTGCAGTGGCTGGTCACGCAGCGTCCTTTGTTCTTCATCATTTACGCAATTCTG
Source organism: Phycisphaerae bacterium (assembly GCA_012515775.1). Taxonomy (GTDB): domain Bacteria; phylum Planctomycetota; class Phycisphaerae; order UBA1845; family Fen-1342; genus JAAYXS01. Next base: position 3,278 of record JAAYXS010000776.1, on the reverse strand, counting down.
CACTTCGCGATTTTCGCCTTCTTCGGCGGCGCGATATGCCGCAGTGCGGTAGTCGAGGTGGCGCGGGATGAGTCTATTTCTCCGACTAATGCGCTGCGCTTCGCCGGGCAGAAGTTCGGAGGGCTGGCATTGGGCCCGGCACTGCCGGCGGGAATTTTCGCCGGCATCCTGATAGTGTTTATTGTGGTGTCATTTCTGGGGCTGATACCCTGGCTGGGTGAGTTGCTCGCGGGGATCCTCTTCTGGCTCGCTCTGGCGGCCGGCTTTGCACTGGCAATGATTCTTATTGGCACGGTGCTGGGGCTGCACCTGACCTGGCCGACCATTGCGGCCGAAGGCAGCGATGGATTTGACGCGGTCTCGCACGCGTTCGCCTATGTCACGCAGCGGCCCTGGTATACCGCTTTCTATAGCGCGCTGCTGTTGCTCTATGGGGCGGTGTGCTTCGTAATGGTACGGCTGATCGCGCTCGTCACGCTGAAGCTGACGCATGCCTGCACGAACTGGGGCATGAGCTTCTTCGGCGCCGTCAGCAGCGCGCGTACGGATACCGTCAGCAAGCTGGACGCCATGTGGCACATGCCGGCCTGGAGCGATCTGACGTTCCTGCCGACGAGCGGCGGTGTTCCGTTCTGGGGCACGTTTTTCGCGGCGCCGCTGGACTGGAGTGAGTCGATTGGTGCGGCGCTGATCGCCTTCTGGGTGTTCATTGTGGTCGGCCTGGTTGGGGCCTTTGTCGTCAGCTTCTTCTTCTGCGGCAGCACGCAGATGTACCTGCTACTGCGACGCAACGTGGACGCCGTCGATTACGACGAAATTTACTACGAGGAACCCGAGCCCAAGCTGCCGGCCGCCGCTCCGGGAGCCGCCGAACCGTCCACGCCCGGCCCAACCTCACAACCGGCTGCAGACAAGACCTCGGCCGGCGAACCCGGCGGTGGTGCGTAGTTCTCTATGCGGAACGACAGTACGTCCACAGAATGCCCGACCGTGCCGGTTGAACGGGCGGAGTTTCGCAAGCTGCGCGAAGCGGGCGCACCTCCGGGCATCAGTCGTGCAATAGGCTTGCGCTTCGTGGCCTGGCGCGATGCTCTGGCGCGAAAGCTGATTCGCGCCGGAATGACGCCGAATCGCCTCACAGTCCTGGGCTTACTGATGACTGCCGGCGCCGGCTGCTGCCTGGCGGTCGGGGCGTCGCAGCAAGTGCCCTATTTGCAAGGTGCGGCCGGCCCGGTCGGCTGGAGCCCAGTGTTGGCCGGGCTGTTTCTGGTCCTGGCCGGCGCCTGCGACATGCTGGATGGGGCCGTCGCGCGGCTGGGCAACATGAGCACGCGCTTCGGCCAAATACTGGACTCGGTCCTTGACCGGTTCAGCGACATGGCGATTTACGTCGGTTGCGCGCTGCACTTCACCTGGCAGGGGAATGTGACGTACCAGTTGCTGGCGGTGTTGGCGCTGTGTCACGCGTGCCTGATCAGTTATGTCAAAGCCCGGTCCGAGAACCTCATTCCGGATTGTTCCGTTGGCTACTGGATGCGGGGGGAGCGCATCGCGGCCGTGTTGATTGGCTGTGCGACCGGGCACGTGCCGGCGGTATTGTGGCAGCAGGCCATTTCGCCATTCTTCACGGTCGTGCGGCGATTGAGCTATGCGGGACGAGTCGTGCAGGCGATGGACAGGCACGAGGCGTTGCCGGCGGCCGGCCCGGTGCCCGGGTGGCGCGGGCGTTTGCAGCTCTGGCGTTACCCGCGCGGTTCCATCTCTTACGACCTGGTGACGGGGTTTAACATTGCGTACATCGTTCTCGCGGCCCGGTTCTGGCCGGCGTTGCAGGCAAGCGGTTACTGGGCGGATCCGCTGGCGCGGCTTCTGGGACGGTAGACGCGATCTCTCGCAGCGCGCTTCCGTCGTGTTGGGCGGTAAGCGTTTGACATGCTTCAATTGCGCCGCTCGCGCAAAAGCCGCGGCGCCCGATCCGAGCGCACTACGCGGCAACGGACTCGCCGATAGCCACTTTCGTGCAGCGCAACTCTTTGCCAGATAGAGACTTAGCGAAGGGCCCGTGCAGCCACTCGCGCGCTACGAACTGGGCGTGGCATACCCCCTGCCCTTGTCGGCCCCCTGATGCCACGCGTTTGGTGCGTAGGGACGCCACCGCGCGCGGCAGCGTTGCCCTAGGAGTCGTGGCATGCCACGGAGAGAATCTCTCCTGCCTCCGACAGCGCGGCGGCCTCTTGCAGACGATGCCGCTTCCAAGTCGGTGCTGCCGGACGCTGACTCCCAGCCGCGGGATTGGAGCGAGATGGGGCGGCGGGTGCTGGCTGAGGCCCAGCGGCGAGCCACGGATGAGCTCATACGCCGCGGAGCCGTGCCCGCGCCCGCCGCCTCGCAACTTTCTTCAGGCGTCCTGCGACCGGCACGCGTATCTCCCCCACTTGCGCCGGAGGTCAGTTCATGATCTACGGCGTCTATCAATCCGCGGCCGGCATGATGGCCAATCAATACCGGCAGGACGTCATCGCCAACAACATTGCCAACGCGGACACCGTTGGCTTTAAGCAAGAGCTCGCGACATTCGCGGAGCGACCGCCCGAGAGCGTTTCCGGACCGCGCGTTGGTCCGAGTGATCCGAACCTGGCCGGCCTGACGGGCGGGCTGCTGCTGGCCCGCACGGAGACCGACTTTCGGCCGGGCAGCCTGATCACCACGGGAAACCCGACGGACCTGGCTTTGGACGGCCCCGGCTTCTTCGTCGTGCAGGTGAACGGGCAGCCGCAATATACGCGCGATGGACGGTTCATCGCCGGAGCGGACGGCGTGCTGCGCGCCGCCAGCGACGGCGCGCCGGCCGTGGGCGTTGGCGGATCGCAAATCGTGCTCAACCCCTATGGCGGTCAAGTGGTCGTCGACGAGGCAGGCCGTGTGTTTCAGAACAACGCTCTACACGGGCAACTGGCGCTGGCCGACTTCGCGGACTACAGCGTGCTGCAACATACGGAGGCGGGCCGTTTCACCGCCGGCGATGTTGAACCCAGCGGCGCGATTGCGTGCGTGCGCTCCGGGGTGCTTGAGAACTCGGGCGTCGAGCCGGTGCGGGAACTGGTGAACATGATCGACGCGTCGCGGGCGTTCGAGCTGAACGCGCGCATGCTGGGCTTGCAGGACCAAACCACAGGGAAATTGATCGGCTGCCTTGACCGTCACTAGGAGCCTTGAGCGATGGCCGTAACCGCACTCTACACCGCTGCCACGGGCATGCAGGCGATGTCCACCAAGAT
>JAAYXS010000775.1 GCA_012515775.1 Phycisphaerae bacterium | reverse complement strand
GCCGTTTTTGTCGAGGCACACCGGCGGGCAGCCCGGCATGGGCCGAGGCGAGCGAGTACGGCACGAGGTTGAGTGACGATGTGGAAAGCTGGCATCCTGTTGACCGCGATCCTGATTTGCGCAACGGTTCTGACTGCGTGCGGCGACTCCGCTGAGCCGCCGCCGCGGAGCGCCGCCGTAAAAGGCGCCCCCCCAATCACGCCTTCGCCACCAGATGGCGGCATTCTGCAGGACCAGGCTCACTATCAGCCGGCCACCTTCACGCCGCCGCCGAGCAAGCCAAAAGAGTCGCCCGCGGGGGAAGACGACGCTGCTCAGGACTCCAGCGAGGCGGCCGCTGTGCGCGAGTTCATGTTTGAGGTGATGCGTGACATGCAGGCCGGCAGGTTCGAACGCGTTCTTAGCAAGATCGACCCTGACCCGGGCGAGGCGGCGCGCGAGCATATGCAGCGCACACTGGAGATGGTTACTGCCCTCGCGCGGTCCCTGACTGAAAAGCTGGGGCTTGATTCCCTGGAGCAATTTTACGAGGGCGAGCTGAAAGCTCTGGCGGACAATATCAAGGTCGAGTTGACCGGTCCTGACTCGGCGACGGTCACGCCTAACCTGCTGGGGGGGTTACTTGGTCCCGACTTCGCCACGGCCGCGGCGAAGCTAGTCAAGACGGGCGGGGAGTGGCGTTTCTTGCTCGAGCCCCCGCTGACCGGCGCAGACCTGGACAAGTTGGCGGAGTATCATCAGACGACGCAGGCGCAACTGAAACAGGTTAGCGAAATTATTCAGCAGGCCGGGCCCGCGGAACTAGAGGCTATTAGAGAAGGCGTTATGCAAGCCTTGGCAGCCGCGAGCATCGCCGAATTGAGTTCGACACCCGCAGCGAGCCAGGCGGCGCCCGCCAGCGCCCCGTCGGAAGAGCCCAACGAAGGCGGGCGGCCGGCTCCCTGAAGTCGGGCGCGACGGCAAGTGTAAACCAGGCGAGTCTTGGAGGTTTGGTTTGGCGGTCGTCTCACGAGAGCAACTGGATTCCCTGATCGCAGCGATTCACTCGCACGATTTTCTGCGCCGCATGCTGGAAAGTTTGGAGCAGCACCTCCGGCTGGTCTTCCACGCGAATGAGCACGCCGATTGGAACATGGTGCGCGCCACCGCTGAGCAAATCCTGGTCGCGGAAATCGTTTCACGGCACAAAGGCAACATTGACGGCATCTACTTCGCCCTGCGCGACCTCGAGGCCGGCGGGCGGACCTGGGAAGCCGCCATCAATGAGCTGGCGGGCCGCGTCCATTCCTATTACACCACGCCGCTGGGCGTTTTGATGCGCAAGAACCTGTTCGGCGAAAACGCCGTGTTCCTCACAACCGACGCTCACGACTGGATTCGCCGCCAGGAGGCCTCCTCCGGGATGCTTGGAAACGAGGCATGAGCGCGAACGTCCCGAAAGCGCGGTGCAACGTTGCGGATTTGAAAGCCGGGCAGCGGATCGACGACCAGATCTTCCGCATCGCGCAAAAGGAGCTGCGTACCACGTCCAACGGCAGCCTCTATATCCATGCGGTGCTGGCGGACGCGACCGGGCAAATCCTGGGGCGCATGTGGAACGCCTCGCAGGAGATCTTCGATTCCATCCCGCACGGCGGGTTCCTGGCCTTCCGCGGACGCGTGGAGAGCTTCAAAGGCGCTCCGCAGTTCATCATCGACGGCCTGCGCTGCGTGGAAGCCGGCAGCTTCGACCCGAGCGATTTCCTGCCGGCCTCCGAGCGCGACGTGGAGGCCATGTGGGAGGAACTCAAAACCGCGCTGCGGCAGGTTCAGAACCGGGACTTGCTGGCGCTGGTCGCCAAATTCGTGAACGATCCCGCCTTCCAGACCGGCTTCAAGCGCGCCCCGGCCGCGATGTCTTTTCACCATGCCTGGCTAGGCGGCCTGCTGGAGCACACGGTAAACCTGCTGCGCCTGGCGCGCG
>JAAYXS010000774.1 GCA_012515775.1 Phycisphaerae bacterium | reverse complement strand
GCGGCGGGCGCGGCGGCCAAACGCACAATATGCGGCATGACGTACGTCAGCGCCAGCGCTTTCAGCGTGCCGGCCACCGGAATGGCCAGAATCAAGCCCAGCATTCCGGCCCACTGTCCGCCGATGAGCAGTGCCACCACGGTCGTGAGCGGGTGAAGCCCGGACGTCTTGCTCGTGACAACGGGCGAGAAGACGAACGAATCCAGCACCTGTACAAATGCGAACACACCGGCCGCCAGCGAGACCGGCACAATCCAGTTGCCTTCGGCATGAACGAAGTAACTTGCCAGCAGCGCCGGCGGCAGCGCCAGAATCGACAAGAATGGCACGAGCGTCAGCAGGCCGGCCAGCCCCCCGAGCAGTAAACCGAACGGCACGCCGGTCAGCGTCCACCCCAGGCCCGTGGTTAGCCCGATCAGGAAGCAGATGATCAGCCGGCCGCGGAAAAAGGTCGCGATGGCGCGGTCGGTGGTGCTGACGATGTACACGATGTCAGCGCGCGCGGCGGCCGGCAGGTGGTCGCGCACGACGCGCACCATGTCGTTGAACCGCCACAGAAAGAAAAAGGTGTACATCGGCAGGAGCACGAACAGGGACAACCAGTTGAACGCGTCGGTGATCAGGCCCGCCAGGGACGAGAACACGGCGTTCGCGATTGTAAGGCCGTCTTTCTTCAGCGTGGGCGCCAACTCATTCAGCCACCCCATGACGCGCGCGGTATGTTCGGCGGGGCCGGACGCCGGGTTGGCAGCGGCGCGCTCGACGTAGGCGTTGGCGCTGTCGCGCAACCAGGCCGCCTGCTCGATCGTCAGGGACACCAGGTAGGTGCCCAAGGTGAGCAGCGCAAAGACGCCAAAAAACGCGATGGCCGCGATCGTCAATAGCCGTCCGCAGCCGCGCTTTTCGAACCACGTCACCAGCGGATTAAGAATGTAGGCCAGCGCCAGCGCCGCCAGTAGCGGGGTCAGAACGGGCCGCAACGAGACGACGGCCGCAGCCAGCAACCCCGCGGCCAGCAGCAGGCCGAAGAGACGCGCCCACTGCGCTCCGGCCGGCGACAGCGAGGGGAGGAAACGGTTCATGCCCTCTATTGTGGGGCGCTAGTCGTAAACGTCCAGAGGTATGCGGTAGGAATCGAAGGCCGTACGCAGATCGAAGCAGTCGTCGAAGTCCTCGATGCGGTCGCTCTCTTGGCGTCCCATCAAGTTGAGGTCGATGAGGAAATAGACCATCTCGCCGAAATCGCGCGTGCGATAGATGTTCCAATGACGCAGCACCAGGCCCGCCAATGGGCCCCAGCGCTCGCGCGCCAGATCGCGCAGTCCTTCGCACAGCTCCTGCCCGGTCACGTGCTGCGGCTCGTTGGGCGTTACCCGCCCATACAGCGAGCGCGTGGTGTACTCGAGTCCGTCGTGCAGGAACTCATACGCTTCGATGGGATAGCGTCCGTCCGAGCGGATAGTCTCGATCAGGCGTTGTGTGGCTTCGGTCTTCATGGCTGTATCTGCGTGTGGGCTCGCTCCGTAACTTCAATCAGTTCTCAGGCGCCGGCTCGCGGTCGGCTCCCGGTCGCCGGCGGTTGCGCCGCCGCCCGCCACGTCGTCGTCGGACAACGCGTGGCTGAGCGGGCGGTGCGGCCGAATCTTTGGTTTCGACCTCAACCGGCTCGTCTCCGGGATCAGGCGCGGCGCGGCCGCTGGGCGACGGTTCGGGCGGAGGTTCAGCCGGCGGGCGCGGCGAATGCGAACCGGAGGGCTTGCCCGGCGCGCGGCGCTGGCGTCCGGCGCGAACCGTTTCGCGTCCGCTGTTGCTAGCCGGCGCTACGGTGAGCGCGGGCTTCCCGCGCTCGTCCGGCGCAGGCGCCTCCGCCTGAGGGCGCAGCAAATCAGACTCCAGAATTTCTTCCAAGGGCACGGCGCACTCGTTGAGCTCATCCGTACGAATCAGCACGAGCTGCGTCAGCACCTGGTGATCGATCACCGTGCCGACGCCCATCCGCGTGCGGACTCGCGAGCCTCTGCGCGGCAGCTTGGCGGCCAACTCCGTATAACCTTCGTGCTCGAAGCGCAGGCAGCAGCGCAGCCGCCCGCAACGCCCGGAGACCTTCGAAGGGTCGAGCGTCGATTTCTGGAGCTTGGCCATTTTCATGTTGACCGGGCGCAGCTTCTTCAAAAAGCTCTTGCAGCAGCACTCGCGGCCGCAGACCTCCCAATCGGCCAGAAGGCGTGCCTCGTCGCGTGCTCCTACCTGGCGCATCTCGATGCGGGTGTGGAAGCGGTGCGCGAGTTCCTTCACCAGTTCACGAAAATCGACCCGGCCTTCGGAACGAAAGTAGAAGACGATGCGTTCGCCGCCCAAAAGGTGCTCGGCGGCAACGATTTTTATATCAAGCCCGAGTCCGGCCGCCAGGTCGGCACAGAGTTCCAGGTCCTCTTTGGGATGCGCATTAAGGCGCAGGTGCTCGTTGACATCTTGGGGCGTCGCCTCGCGCAGCACCCGGCCGGCGTTGGCGCGGCAGAATTCGGGCCCGCTGTTCTGGATGTAGCTGCGGATGGTCTCCCTGGGTACGGCGATAGGGCAGCTACTGTTGCAGAAAAGCAACGGGTGACCAAGCTCGATTCCGCGATCCGTCTGCACGACGACCGGCATGTGACAGTTCGTACGCGCTCCAGGACGGCAGGTGAACTCGCCCACCCAGCCCATCGCCCCATAACGCACCAGCGCCGTCGGGGGGCTCGGCCTCCCGGAGCTGGTTCCGGCGGCCGGCCGCTCATCGGCGGGGCGGGCCACCGCTGCATTTCGTGGGACTTGCTGGGCGACCATCGCGATTTCCTGAAGAGAAAAATCGCCGTAAGCCAAGGCTGACAAAGCGATAACGTTCTCTTACACCGCGGTAATCATAACGGCGCTGACATCAGAATTCCAATAAATTCCGAAATCCCCCGCTGGCAGGAAGCCAAGGCCGGGTGCCTCGGACGGCAGGCGTTCGGGTGATCCTGCGCGATTTCCCCACCCCTGGCCCCCGCCTCTTGGTCCCATAAAATATACGAAATCGAGGGCCCAGAGGGCTACGGCTCCTCGAATACATGCTGGTCAAGGCGGAACGGCCACGACGGTTTCAAGGCGCCGCCCGTTCGCCTTCTCCAGCCCAACCAAGAGCGAACTTCCGGCCAACTCCCGAGCATCGAGAATCTCGAACACCTGGGTGACTGTCTGCTCGGGAGCGATTCCGAGCAGCGCACCCTCAAGCCGGCACCGCCCCGCAGCCTGGCAGGAGCAAACGGCATCCAACGTGGTACGTCCGGTGTTGCGGACCACTTGCTCTACAACCAGATCGGAGCCGCGCCACTGCGCCACAGCCTCGAAGCTGGCCCCGCTCAGTCCCAGCCGCACGGGGATCGAAACCGACAACGTCATCGGCCGCGGAAGCG
>JAAYXS010000773.1 GCA_012515775.1 Phycisphaerae bacterium | reverse complement strand
GCGCCGCTTTCGGTCCGCGCTACAGGAATGCCGCCGCCGCCGGCTGTGACGAGTATTTCACCGGCATTGGCCAGCCGCCGGATGAGGTCGATCTCCACGATCGCCCGCGGCAATGGCGAAGGCACCACGCGCCGGTAACCATGATTGGGAACGTGGACCAGCTTCCAGCCGTACTTCTTTTGCAGCTCTTCGGCCTGTTCCCGGCTTTGATAGAAAGAGCCAACCGGCTTGGTGGGGCGTTCGAAGTCGGGGTCGCGGGGGTCGACTTCGACGCTGGTGACGATGGCCGTCACGTTGCAGTTCAGGCCGCGGCGGCGCAACTCGTTGCGCAAGCATTGCGCGATCATGTAACCCATTCCGCCCTGCGTGTCGGCGCCGCAAATATCCAGCGGGAGGCGATAGACCTCGTTGGCGGCCAGCTCGACGCGCCGCATGACGTGGCCCACTTGTGGGCCGTTGCCGTGCGTCACGATCACGCGACAGCCTTCGTTGATAACGTCCGCCAGATGTACAGCCGTCTCCCGCATATTGCGGAACTGCTGCTCGATATTCCCCTCTTCGTGCGGTCGCGAAATAGCGTTACCGCCCAGTGCGACAACAATCGGTCCGTCTGTCGGCATCATGGAAATTTCAGTTTTCAGTTGTCAGTCTTACAGCCTGGGCCGTCAGTTCAAACTGGCTGCCGATAACTGAAGAGTGACAACCGACAACCTCCTCCTCACGTACCTTCCCCTGAGCTCGCCAAATATTCCGTTTGCTCCGGCGTCAGCCGATCGATCTTCGTGTTCATCGCTTGGAGCTTCAACAGTGCGACCACTTCTTCGATTTCCTGCGGCACGTTGTGGACCGCGATTTCGAGCTTGCCGGCCAGCTTGCGGCACCATTCGGCCGCCAGGGCTTGGGTCGAGAAGCTCATGTCCATGACGCTGGCCGGGTGGCCGGTGGCGGCACTGAGGTTCACCAGCCGGCCCTTGGCCAGCAGGTAAATGCTCTTTTTCTCTGAGATATAGAATTCGTCCACGTTTGTGCGGACGTTCTCAATCACTTTTCGCGCCATGCGTGTCAGGGCGGGAATATCGATCTCAACGTCGAAGTGGCCGCTGTTGCAGACGATGGCGCCGTCGCGCATGCGGCGGAAGTGCTCTTCGCGCAGCACGTGCTTGTTGCCGGTGACCGTGATGAAGACCTCGCCGAAAGCGGCCGCCTCGTTCATGGGCCGCACGTCGAAGCCATCCATGATGGCTTCGAGGGCCTTGAGCGGGCTGATCTCGGTGACGGTAACGATCGCCCCGGCCCCACGGGCCCGCATGGCGACGCCGCGTCCGCACCAGCCATAGCCCGCCACGACCACCCGTTTGCCCGCCAGCAGCAGGTCGCTAGCTCTGACGATGCCGTCCAGCGTGCTCTGACCGGTGCCGTAGCGATTGTCGAACAGGTGCTTGGTGTTGGCGTCGTTGACCGCGATGACCGGGAAGTTTAAGGCGCCGTTGGCGGCCATGGCCCGCAAACGGATCACGCCCGTGGTCGTCTCTTCCATGCTGGCGATGATGTTGGCCGCTTCCTTTTGGCGTTTGGTATGCAGCGTGTTAACCAGGTCGGCCCCGTCGTCCATCGTGACCTGCGGCTTGGTGTCGATTACGGCGTTCACGTGGTCGTAGAAAACCTTCACGCCCTCGCCGCGGCGCGCGTAAACCGGCACGCCGAAGTCCTTTACCAGGCTGGCAGCCACGTCGTCCTGCGTGCTGAGGGGGTTCGAGGCGCACAGGGCGACCTGGGCCCCGCCAGCCTTGAGTGCGCGCATCAGGTTGGCAGTCTCGGAGGTCACGTGCATGCAGCAGCCCATACGCAGGCCGCGCAACGGCTTCTGTTTTTCGAAGCGCTGGCGGATGAGGGCCAGGACCGGCATGTCGCGATCGGCCCAGAGGATGCGCTTCTTGCCTTCCGCAGCCCGCTTAAGATCGGTCACGTCATATTGCTTCTTCGGCATGTATGCGACTCCAAGCCCAAGCCGCCCGCTCCGGCGCCCACCTCGGCGCCCGCAAGGCGGATCGGAGAAGAATCACACAGCTTAACTCCGGTTTGCATGCGGCTCAACCGCCGCAAGCGGCAGTTCTGCGTTTTGCCTTTGGGGTGGACCTACGCGCGGTGTCGCAGGACGCGTCGCCGGCAAACATTTTTCAGAAAATGAGCCCCGCGCGTTATACTAGCCGATGTGGAGTGTCGAGAATCGGGGGAAGGACCTTAGCTTGGAGGGCCGGAGTTGAAGCGCCTATCCGTTCTCATCAGCGTTGTCTTTTTTGCACCGTGCTTTAGTTACGCCTTCGCGCCGGGCGATTTGAACTGCGACGGCGCGATAAACGTGTTCGATATTGACCCGTTCGTCCTGGCCCTGACGGACCCGGTCGGCTACGCGGCTGCCTATCCCGCCTGCGATGTACTGCTGGCGGACCTCAACGCCGATGGAGCGGTCAACGTCTTTGATATTGATCCGTTCGTGGCGGCGCTCACGGGTGGAGAGCCGGAGCCGATTCACCGGGTTGAGCTGGCCGGAAACCCGCTGAGTTCATACCCCTACTTCGAGTTTGTTCGGGCTTTGAACGTCGACGAGCCGGTCGGGGCGGCCGTCGACCCCAACCGTTATCCGGACCTGGTGGGCCAAACTGTGGATCTGTACGTAGTCGCGGCTAAGTCGGCCGGGGAATGGTCCGCCGACCCGGCGCTCGACGACGTCACGCCCGACGGCCAGGAGACCGTCACCATCTCGGGCTCCACCATTCAGGAAAACATTTTCGTGGCCGCCGGCGCGAACGAGCTGAATGCACAAGCAGGCACCGGGCTGGGCGTCGGATACGACGTTGTGCTTGACGTCAATCGCAACGGAGTACTCGACGGCGGCGACTACATCGACGGATACGGCTCGGAAGCCGGGCTTTACGTGGTTCATAACACCGTCCAGCCCGGCCCGCTGGCCGTGACCGAGATTACTTACAGCGGCGGCACTTGGCTGGGACAGAACACCTACTACCCGACGAATATCGCCAGCCTGGGCAAGCTCCCGCTGGTCGTGGTCAGCCACGGCAATGGGCACGACTACACGTGGTACGACCACATCGGGCATCACCTGGCTTCCTACGGCTGCATCGTGATGTCGCATACCAACAACACCGGTCCGGGTTCAGAGACTGCTTCGGGCACCACGCTGACCAACACCGAGTACATCATTGCTAACCAAGCCAGCATCGGCGGCGGCGCGCTGAACGGGCATATCGACTCGCACCGCATAACGTTCATCGGACACAGCCGCGGCGGCGAAGGCGTGGTCCGGGCGTACACAAAGCTGCGCAGCGGTGCGTGGAGCAGCCCTCACTTCAGCGCTGACGACGTAATCCTCGTCAGCAGCATGGCGCCGGTGACGCACATTGAACCGGCCTCGGCCTCGACGCCCTTAGACGTGAACTATCACATGTTCATCGCCGGCGCGGAT
>JAAYXS010000772.1 GCA_012515775.1 Phycisphaerae bacterium | reverse complement strand
CCTGATCGCTTCCGCTGTTTACCTTCAAGCAGCGCATGCGGCTATAGTAAATCGCTGGAAAACTTCACCAGACGCGAGGCGCCATGAGCGAAGCAAAACAGGCGGCCATTGACGTAACCGGCATCCCGCTCAACCGCCGGGAGGATTTTGCTGATTTCGCGCGCGAACTCGTCGCATTGGCCGGCGAGAACATGCTGGGCCTGTGCGCCTATGGCGGGTGGCTCGTGGGCGATCCGTGTTTCGCGCGCCAGCCGGCCCTGAGCGTGCTCGTGTTGGCCCGAGCCGACCTGGAGACGCTCGATCGCATCGCCCAGCGTGGCGGACGTTACGGCCGACACAATATCAGCGCGCCGCTCAGCATGACGCCGGAGTACATCGCGCGCTCCTGTGATGCCTTTCCCCTCGAGTTCCTCGAGATCCAACAGGTGCACCACCTGGTCTACGGGCGCGATTACTTCGCCGACTTGAAGCTGCCAGCGCATGACTTACGCGTACAGTGCGAGCGAGAAGTTAAGAGCGAGCTGATCCAACTGCGGCACGGGCTGCTGGCCGCTCATGGCCGGCATAAGTTGCTACACGAGGTGTGCGTGGCGGCCGCTGTGCGCACGGCGCGCGTCGCGCGGGGTCTGCTGCACCTGATGGGCAAGGACGTCCCCGCGCGCGCCTGCGACATTCTCGCCGCGACCTCCCAGGCTGCAGGCGTGCCTTTGGCCACCTTGAGCACCGCTCTGGGCGGCGAAGAGCGCCTCGAATTCAGCGGCTTTCAGCAATGCTATGCGGAGGTTGAGGCTTTCGCGGCATTCCTGGACGCCTTCGGGTCGCACACCGCGCCGGCCCAGTCCGCCCCGCGGGAACAGGCGCAATGAGCAGCCCTGGCCGCCGGCCCGTTCCAAACCAGCAGCGGATTAATAATCGCCGCAGGGCCGCGAATGTTTTAGCATCAGGAACTGACGTGGAGCAGAAAGGACGATTCCTAAACAAGAGCAGGGCGGGCCGGGCTCTCGTTGTGCTCGCGGCCGCCGTCTTCACCGTCCAGCTCGGCCGCGCACAGGAAATCCCGCCCAAGCCGCCGGCCCACGTGGTGGACCTGGCGAATGTTGTGGACGACGCGACGGAAGCACGCCTGAACCGCTACCTGCTGGAATTGGAACAAAAGACCGGCGCGCAAATGCTGGTGTTGACCGTAAAGACGACCGGCGGCGTGCCGATCCGCAACTTCTCCATTCGCACAGCCGAGCAATGGAAGCTCGGGCAAGCCGACAAGGACAACGGTGCACTGATCGTGGTGGCTGTGGACGATCGCAAGTGGGACATCGACGCCGGCTATGGGCTGGAACCGGTGTTGACTGACCTGTTCTGTGGGCGTGTAGGCCGGGAGGTCTTCGTCCCCGCTTTCCGCCAGAACCAATATTCGCAGGGTATTTGGGAGGGCACGCTGATCCTGGCCAACAAGGTGGCCTCGGACGCGGGCGTGACCGTGACCGGAATGCCGATGCGCAAGATGATCTCACGGCGGCCGCAGGGCGTCAGCAGTGGTGCCTGTTTGGCGTTCGTATTTTTCTTCATGCTGTTGATGGGCGTGCTAGGGCGGCGGCGGCGCGGCTATCGCCGCTGGGGAGGATACAGCGACGGCGATTTCCTGCCGGGGGTGATACTGGGCACGATGATGGGTAGCGGGCGTCGCGGCTGGGGCGGCTCGCTGGGCGGCGGCAGTTGGGGCGGTGGCGGCTTCGGCGGCGGGTACGGCGGCTTTGGCGGCGGGGGCGGCGGTTCGTTCGGCGGCGGCGGAGCGTCGGGAAGTTGGTGAGCGCAGAAAAGAATGTGGAGCATAGACTAGATCAGATGCCGAGGTTTACGGACATGAGAACACGAGCGGCAGTTGCGCCGGTTCTGATTGCCACCATCGCCGTGGTGGCGTTGTTCGCCCTGATCATCGGCGGTTGCGCCGTAAGCGGCTACAACCGTGCCATATCACTATCTGAACAGGTGGATCAACGCTGGGCCCAGGTGGAAGTAGTGCTGCAGCGCCGCTATGACCTGGTTCCGAACCTGGTCGAAACGGTCAAGGGGTACGCCGGCCACGAGCGCGAAATATTTACGGAAATCGCGCACGCACGCGAGAAGTACTTCCAGGCCCAGAACACGGGCAAGCGCGACGAGCAAGTCGAAGCGGCCAACGGGATGGAGCGCGCCCTTTCGCGCCTGCTCTTGTTGCAGGAGCGTTATCCCGAGCTGCGCGCCCAGGCCAGCTTTCAGGATTTAATGACGCAACTGGAGGGCACGGAGAACCGCATCGCAGTCGAGCGGCAGCGCTACACCGAGGCGGTGCGTGAGCTAAATACGTTCGTACGCGGGTTCCCGGGCAAGATTTACGCCGCCTGGGCCGGTGTTACAAAGGCTGAGCAGTTCGAGGTCGCCGGCGCGGAGGTGCGGCAGGCGCCGCGCGTGGATTTCGGGACGACCCAGCCCGCGCCTTGAGCGGTCAGGGCGTCGTCATTGAGGGGCCGCGACCACGTTCTTTACTTTCGCGGCGAGCTGGTCGGGCGAAAAGGGTTTGATGAGGTAATCATTGGCGCCGGTCTTAATGGCGTCGATAACGCGCGATTTTTCCGCCTCGGTCGTGACCATGATGACCGGCGTCTTGTTGCCGGACTGACGCAAGGTTCGCAGCGCATCAATCCCGCTCATTTTGGGCATGTTCCAATCGAGCAGGATCAGGTCGAAGTCCTGGGTCTTGTTGATCGCTTCCAGGGCCGCGCAGCCATCCTCCGCGTCCACCGCATCGTTAATGCCTACGATGGCCAAGGCCTTTCTCACGATCCGCCGGATCGTCAGCGAGTCGTCGACGATCAATGCTTTCATCGGGCGGCCTCAATTCGGGTTATAGGTGACTTCCATGCTGAAGTCGCCCGCGTCCGAGCTGAACGGGACCTCCAGCCAAATTGACTTGCTAGGGTACTTCACCCGGTATGTAACGCCCTCGACCACCGTCGGCAGACCCAGTTGCAGCGGCGGATCGGCGTTGAACTTCGCCTTGGCCGAGCCGGCCACAATGTTCACCAACTCCGAAATGGCGTCGAGCACTTCGTCGTTGATCTCGGTTAGTTCCGTTCCCAGCATCTTGCTGGCCAGCTTCAAGGCCGTCTCCGGCGGGAAGCATAATGCCACGCAGCCGTGCATTCGCCCGCTGATACCGATCAGCGAGGTCAGGCGGGCGCCCCCCCCATTTGTTCCGGAGCTGATTCGCACCGCTAGGCGCCGCGGGTTTACGCCCAGCATGGTGCTGAAAACCGAACCGACACTCTCCACGAACGGATTGACGTAGGAAACGTCCACGGCGGCGACCTCCAGGGCCACACATAAGCAGCGCGCGGCGCGAATGGCGGCGGCCGGGTCCCCAACGACCCGCGTGCTTGCCATGTACATCGGCAGGTTGAGATTGGGGCTCAATCAAGGCTTCGAAGGAGTCAGCCGGCGCGGCTTTCGTCTCATAAGATGGCTGATACGCTCATGTCAGGCGCTGCCAGCGCGACGCGCTGCCGGAGGCACCGGCACCGGCCCGCTCACATGACCTGACCGCGGGCGTCATCATCGCGACGATCGCCTGCGGAATCTTCGATAGCGGTGCGATACGGTCGACGCAGCCCGTGGCCGCGGCCGCGGCCGGCATTCCGAAAACCAGGCTGGTGGCTTCGTCCTGGGCGATCGTCGGACAGCCGGCCTGGCGCAGTTTCACTATCCCGGAACTGCCGTCACGCCCCATGCCCGTCATGACCACGCCGACGCACCGCGGGGCGCAGACCGCCGCCATGGAAGCGAACATTGCGTCGACCGAAGGGCGGTGTCCGGAGACTTTTGGCCCGCTGTCGAGCACTACATAGAAGCGGTCTGCGAGCCGTCTGAGACGCAGGTGTGAGTGACCGGGTGCCACGAGAATCCGTCCCGGAACGAGCTGGTCGCCGGCCTCGGCCTCTTTGACGCGCATGGCGCAGATTTGGTCGAGATGGCGCGCAAACATGGGCGTGAATTCAACCGGCATGTGCTGGGTCACGAGGATGGGTGCAAAATCGGCCGGGAACGCCGGCAATAGCGCCGACAGTGTTTGTGGACCGCCGCAACTGATGCCGATGCCAACGACCCAGCCCAGCGAGTCGTGAGCCGCTGCGGCGATCTTGACTCCGCCTTCGAGATTCGGGCGCACGCGGCCCTTGGCTTTGCCGGCCGCGAGGACTTTTTCGATCAGGCTCGCAGCGAATTCGTCGCGTGCCGTCAGCACGCTTTCCGGCTTGGGGATGTAGTCGAAGGCGCCGCGGCGCAGGGCCTGAAACGTTATCCGCGCCCCGGTCTGCGTGAGCGTGGAGATCATTATGAACGCGACCGGGAAGCGGCCCGCAGCACGCGCCAGCACGTCCAGCCCGTCCAGGTGCGGCATCTCGATGTCGAGCGTGCACACGTCGGGGCGCAGGGCTTCGATCTTGGCAAGTGCGTCCAGGCCGTTAGTGGCCGAGCCGACCAGCTCGAGGCGCGGCTCGCGTGCGAGCAGGCTGCGGAGGACGGCGCGCACCGTGGGGCTGTCGTCAACGATGAGGACGCGGACTTTCGATCCGCTCTCGGTCTTGTTGGTGTCTGGTGTAGCCGTCATGTCGTTTGCGCAGGCTTCTCGTCCAAGACGGGCGCGGCCCTATTTTCTTATCGGGATTACTCGGCCCCGTCTCGCTTGTGTATTTCGGCATCCAGAAAC
The DNA here is from genome assembly GCA_012515775.1 of Phycisphaerae bacterium. Lineage (GTDB taxonomy): Bacteria > Planctomycetota > Phycisphaerae > UBA1845 > Fen-1342 > JAAYXS01. The sequence continues at coordinate 6,308 of JAAYXS010000772.1, read as the reverse complement.
GCACCGATTGGAACCGCAAGCCGTAAACTGCGAACGTCTTGCAGTGCATTGCGTTACATCTTGCTATTCATAAGCGGCGCAATGAGGCCCGAATGGGAATTCCTGCCCGAAATTGGCCCGCTTATGGCCCACGTTGTATCTTATTATCAGGCCTTTCAGTCCTAGGAGTGTGAAGATGAGGCGCTTAACAACTGGCATTTTCGCGGCTCTATCGCTGCTCATGGTTGCTGACGCTGCGCTACAAGTCCCGGTATTATCACCCGGACCGAACGCGGAACAGCTCGCACGCAGTCCCGACGACGCCCTGCAATGGGTCAGCCTTGTGGACGGGTTTCATGAGGGGGCTTCACCGGTGATAACCATACTGGAGTCCACAGCCAACCGGACGCTCATGCATATGGTGATTCCCGGGTTCTGGGTTGAATCCTCCACTGCGGACGGTTTGACCTGTCAAAAGCTGACTATCCCGGATGAGTCGTTCACCGCCGAATTGGGGGCGCCGCAGCTTCCCATCATTCATGCGTTGGTTGCCGTCCCGTTTGGTGCAGACCCCAGCGCGACGGTCCGCTCGGCCAGCGAGACGATTCTCACCGGATACTACGTGTGTCCCTGCACGCCGCCGGCCTTCGACCACCCGGCCGCGCACGCGGAACCGCTTCCGGACGCCGCTCTCGATCAAGACCTGACGTTGTATCCGGGCCAGGTCGTCTCCCTCAGCCCGCCGGGCGTCTGGCGGGATCTCAACGTGGTCAGAGTGGACCTCGCGGCCGTGCGGTATGACCAGGCAACGCAGTCGCTGGTAATCATCAACGACGCCCTGGTCGAGATCGAGCATCCCAACTCTGCAGGCATGCTGCAGGACGCCCGGCGCGCAATTTCTCCACAGTTCGACGCGCTGTACCAGTCTCAGGTGCTCAATTACGCGTCGCTCGATTCTCTGAACAGGCGTGCCGCAGGCGGCTCGGCTTCGCAGTATCTCATTATCACGCACCCCAACTTCGCCGCGGCCATCCAGCCCTTGGCGGATTGGCACAAGCGGGCGGGCATGGACACGGAAATCCTGGAGATCACTACCACCAATCCCCAAGTCATCAAGAATGCGATCGTGGAACGCTACAACCAGGGTGGCCTCGAGTACGTCCTGCTCGTCGGTGACCCGGGATACATCCCGCTCGCTACGTGGAGCTATGCGAGCGACTATTGGTACGCGTGCATAACCGGCGCGCCCGATTTGTACGCGGATATCGCTCTGGGACGCCTGTCAGTCACCAACAACACGCAGTTGGAGCGGCAGGTAGCCAAGACGCTCGCGTATATGACGAATCCGGCTGAGGGCTCGTGGCTGACGCAGACGCTGCTGGTCGCGCACATGGCGGGCGGCGAATTCCAGTACCGCGCTTGCAAGGAATACATTCGCACCACGCTGATTCCGGGAACTCCTTTTACCGTGAGCACCGCATATGGCGACACGTCCGGGGTGAACAACGCCCTGGTAACCAGCCGGATCAATGCCGGGCAGGGCATCGTGAACTACCGCGGGCACGGCATGGGTACGCTGTGGTGGCAATGGAACATCGTCCCCGAAGATTGGACGACCGCGAATGTTCACGCTTTGAACAACGGCGGCTATACGCCGATTGTCTTCAACGTCGCCTGCCAGACGCACAGGATTCAGGACGCGGCCGAGAGCCTCGGCGAGGCGTGGTTGAACAAATACCCGGGTGGGGCGGTGGCGTCGTTGGGAGCGACCGACGATGGGATCACCTACCCCAACCAGAACTACGACAAGCAACTGTACCGAGCGTTCTGCCAGGAAAGCAATCACCGCCTGGGCTGGATCAGCAACTCCGCGGCGACCTACATCCTCGTCCATGACCCCACCTATGCGCCCTGGAATGTGAAGATGTACTTGTGGCTGGGCGATCCCGCCCTGGAAGTGTGGACGACGAAAACACCCGCCGCGCTCGACGTCACGCACCCTGCAACGGCGCTCATCGGCAGTTCCGAATTTGCCGTCTCAGTCAGCGCTGACGGAGTCCCGCTGGACGACGCCCTGGTGTGCCTCTGGAAGGAGGGGGAAGTCTACCAGACGCAGAGCACTACCGGCGGATTGGCAACCTTCGGCATCGCGCCCGCGACTCCCGGCACGTTGGCGGTGACAGTTACGAAGCACAACTACCTGCCCTACACGGCCGATGTGACGGTCGGGCTGCTCCTCGCCGACGTCAATGGCGACGGCTCGGTGAACGTGTTCGACATCGATCCGTTTGTTTTGGCGCTGACGATGGGAGAGGCGGAGTTCCTCAGCCAGCATGCGACATGGCATTACTGGGCGGCGGACTGCAACCAGGACGGGGCCATCAACGTATTCGACATCGATCCGTTCGTAGCCCTGCTAACCGGCGGCGGCGAGTAAGCGCCCGCAACGACGTGATAAGGTGATAAAGTGATAGGGTGATAAAGGACGCTCCGCGGAACCCCTTTATCACTCTATCACTTTATCACCATCACTTTATCACCGGTGGAAACGGTTGCCCGCCACGCCGATAATCCTGAGTCATGGCCGTCGACCGGGCAAAACTCTGGATTGGACCAGCGGGGTGGAGCTATGACGACTGGCACGGGATCGTCTACCCGCAAAGCAAGCCGCGCGGGTTCAAGCCGCTGGAGTATCTAGCGCGCTATTTCAACTGCATCGAGGTGAACTCGACCTTCTACCGCATTCCGCCGGCGCGCATGACGGCCGCTTGGCCGCCGCAGACCCCGGACGAGTTTCGCTTCACGTTCAAGCTGCCGCAGGTGTTCACGCACCAGCGGGAGGAGTACCCGGCGGCGAACGACGTGCGGGCTTTCAAAGAGGCGCTGCGGCCGATTGGCGAGGCGGGCAAGCTGGGGCCGATTCTGGTGCAGTTTCCGTGGTCGTTCAAATACTCCCAGGCGGCGTTGGATTGGCTGGCGCGCCTCGCGGACAGTTTCTCCGAATTCGACCGTTTCATCGAGGTGCGGCATCGTTCCTGGTCCCAGCCGGCCGCCCTGGAACAGGTGACGCGGCTGGGCGGATTGTGCAATATTGACCAGCCGCAGTTCGGCGAGTGCCTGGGGCCCAGCGAACACGTGCTGGGGCGGGACGCCTACGTGCGGCTGCACGGGCGGAACTTCAAGGCCTGGTTCGCCAAGGACGTGCCGCGCTGGGAACGGTACAATTATCTGTACACGGAAGAAGAGCTGGCCGAATGGGTGCAGCGGTTGGATCGCATGGCTGAGCGGGCCGTCAACGTCTACGCGATCATGAACAACCACTACCGCGGGCAGGCGCCGGCCAATGCGTTGGAGTTGCGGGCGTCGCTGGAGGGGCGACAGCTCGATGTCCCGCCGGATTTGCTGGCGGCGTACCCGCGGCTGGCGCGCGTGGCGCGGCCGGCGGGCGGCCAGGGGCTGTTTCACTTTTAGTTCTTAGTTGTTAGTTCTTGGTCGTCACATCAATAGTGAAGTGACGCGCCTTACGCCGCGATGGCGCAGTTGTCAGTTCAGGTACTTGTCAGTTTTCAGTTATGCGGTCTGTGCCGCGCTGCGGGCCTTACGCCGCGATGGCGTAGTTGTCAATTGTATCCGTAGTCCGGCGGCTTGGTGTCATCTGCAGCGTCATATGTATCTTCTTCCCCGTTGTCATCTTCCTGCTCGTTTTCGCTGAAGATGAACTCGACGCCTATCAGGTAGCCCACGGCCCCACGCGTGCAGTGGCGCACGACCGCTTGCCCGTAGCAGCTCAGGGCCGGCTCGTGAATGGCCAGTGAGATGGGGGTGCCAGTAGGGATAGGCAGGCGCGAGCGCATCGCCAGGCCGTTCAGGCTGAGGTTGTGCATGGTGGCGATCATGTGCCGCTCGCCATAGCAGGAGTCCGGCAGCCATACTTCGACTGCGCCGGGGAAAGGCCAGCGCGGGTGGCGGCGTGCTCCGGGCGGTTGCTTGTGTGTAGTCTGAATGTTCTGACTCTCGAGCAACTCGCGAATCACGGTAACTGAAAGCTTTATAATGCGTTCGGCGTCCATTGGGGTGCTCCGTTGCGGCGCGGCGCGCGCCGTGTGCAACGTCCGCTTACAGTCATTTATCGACTGCCCAGCGCACTGGGTGAGGGGCGTTGCACCCGGCCGCAACAATGAATTCGGGAACGGGCCCGTACGAGGCTTTACCGGACGATTCGCTCAGAATGCGGGTTATTGCGGGGCGATAAGCTGCGCGCCGAGCAGCGCGCACCACGCGCTCAACATTACTTCAGCGTTCTAACGCTCCTTGAGAGCAGTAGGCCGCGGCCCGATGTAACCCCAGCGGCAGTTTGAAAACTGCTGGGGGCCGGCATAGGAACACCTGATGACTGGAAGCATTCGCGCGGTCGTACTGCTGACTTGCGGTCTGTCTGGGTGCGTCACGGAACTGGCAGGGCCGGATCACGGCCTGCCCGATCTGCTGGCGCCGCTGGTGACCGGTGACCCGCAGCAAGCCGCGCCCGGCGCGCCGCCTGACGCCGACGATAATACAGATATTCCGATCCGACAATCGATCATAGTCCAGGGTTCCGTGAGCGGCAAAGGCACGTATCAGATGTTCGACCTCGGCCCCGGCGCAGCCGGAGAACAGTGGGAGGTGTTGCCCAACGGCCGGAGGCTCGCCGGCGGGCCGTTTACCCTGGTGCTGCTGGACGATCAATTCAACCTGCTGATGCGCACCGTCGTCTCAGGACAAGCGCGCTTGTCGCACGTGGCGCGCCACCCCACGCCGCACATCTATCTGGGCGTCACGCCGTCGTCCAGCTCGGCCGGCGGGATCTTTGATCTGGAGGTGCGCTGGCAGGGCGGCCAGCCGGTGCCGGCCGCGGCGCCGCAGCTTGTGTACCTGAGCTTCGAGGGCGGCAGCGCAGTTCGCGTGCACGGCCGCGACCCACTCGTCCTGCCCCCGTTCGACGCGGGTCGCGTCGCGGCCCACTACGCGGGTGCGAGCGCGGAGATGGCACACGAGATCGCGCAGACGATACGCCTGGACTACGCGCGCTATAACGTGCTGATTTTCAGTTCCCTGGACGGCCCGCCGCCGGAGGAGCCTGAGTACACGACCGTCTATTTTGGCGGGTCGGACGAGGCCTTGCTGGGACTGGCGGATAACGTGGACATGTACAACCGCGCCAAGGACCAGACCGCCATCGTCTACGTAGAAAGCTTCTCGCCCTACTCGTTCATGGGACTGGACGCGGAGGAAATGGCGCTCATGATCGGCAACGTCGCGAGCCATGAGCTGGGGCACCTGCTGGGACTCTATCACACGCACGATCCAGACGAACTCATGGATTCGACCGGTTCGGCCTGGGATTTGGCGCACGATCAGGCGTTTGGGCGGGCGCCTTTGGAGGAAGCGGTGTTTCCGACCGGCATGCAAAACGCTCCGCTGTTGCTGGAACAGACGGTCGGCCTCAATCCGCGCGCGGCGCACCCATCGGCAAAATTGCTCAGCGCGGCTAAGATAGCACAGCGGGCGCGGATGCGCGAATTCACCCGAAGCGAGATCAGCCGCCGATGTGGACTATGTCTCAATCCCGACGATATTGGGGGCGATTAATCCGGAGCGAACGTTGTACACGCACGGGCGGGTTGAGGCTGGCGCTTCCGCTGCTCTCGCTGCTGACGTTATGCGGGTGCCCGCCGCCGGTTCCATCGGACGGCGGCGACGACGGAATTCCGAATCTCGATAACGCCGGCAACGGCAGCTTCGACTCGGCGTCCACGGTGCCGCTGGACGGCTCGGGGTTTTTCGAGTTTAGGGGCAGCATTGAGTCGGCGACCGATCTGGACATCTACAATATCGGCCCAATCAACCCAGGCGATCGCATATTCGTCGACGTGCAGGCGGCGCACCCCCGCCGGCTCGATCTGGTGGCGGCCATCTTCAGCAGCGAGGAGTTCCTCCAGTACTACAGCGATGACCGCGCGAATAACGACTTCAACCCGCTGATAGACTTCGTGCTGCGCGGTGACCCGGGTCTTTATTACCTTGGTATACAGCAGTACTATCAGAACAACGCCACCGGCAGTTACACGGTGACCGTGCAAATAACGCCTAACGCCGGCGTCCCCCCGCCCGCCGGGCAAGTTGTTTTTCTCGATTGGGACGGCGGGCAGAACATTACCATCCCAAACGTCGGCACCTTTGATCTGCCCCCATTCGACGCCGCGGATCTCGGACCCTATGAGGGACAAACCGAGCAGATGAAGGACCGCATCGAGGAGATCGTGGCCGAACGCTACGAGGGCTACGACCTG
>JAAYXS010000125.1 GCA_012515775.1 Phycisphaerae bacterium | reverse complement strand
GCAAAACGGCTTGGCGTTCGCCAGGATCACGGCGCCCGCGACCAGAAACAGCACCGCGGTCGCGGCTCTTCGTTGCCTTCGCGGCAGCCGGATCAGCATTTCGGCCGGCCCAACCGCCTCGGACTCGACGCACGGTCGGCGGCTGGCAAGCACGATGTACCAGACGTAGATGCCGAGAAAGACGAGGCCGTCGTACCAGGCCAGCGTGCCCTTGATGGGTATGACGAAAGCGTACGCGGTGGCCAGCCCGAGGAAGAGCAACTCGGTGCAACGCTCGTGACCGATGCGCACGGCTCGGCGGAAGCGCCACCAGTAGAGCGCTGCGACCAGTCCCCAGGCGACGCCGATCAGCAGCCGGTTCGCGCCGGTCATGTTCGCGACCGCGTATTGCGCGTACGCGGTGCCCTCGTGTTGGCCGGCCTGCCACGTGAAGTACATATCAACGGCGTACTCCGGCAGGACCGTGAGCACGGCCACGACGGCCAGGGCCAGGGCCTGCGACACGTCGGCTTGGGCCGCGTCACAGGCCCACAACAGCAGGAACGACGCGCCGACAATCGCGGCTCCGGAAGTCGCGGCCGCCAGGGCCGGGTCGAGCGGCACGCCGGCCAAGCGCAGGACGGTGCCTGGCAGGGCTGCGGCGATGGCGATCGCAAAGGGCAGCAAGGGATGGCGCTGGCGGGGGAATCCGCGGCGCTTGGCCGTCAGATCAGCTAAGGCAGGCAAAGGCATCGATCCGATGATACGAAAAATTCTCTGCTGCCGGAATAGCGCCGGAGCGGTCGCTTGCAGGTTGTGGGCGATAATTTCGGCGCCGGCGGGGGCGCGTGGTTGCTCAGGTCGCCGGGTGATTTTGATTTTTGGCCGGGTGTGCCGCGTGCTATACTGTGGCTGTCGTCAGGTGCCGCCCGATTCTTCGGTGGTTTGGTCGCACGCACTATCGCGGAGGTGGATAATGAAGCTCGGTACTGCGGGTTGGGTCTGCATTTGGTCAGTTGTATGCGTGAGCGTCCTGCCGGGCGCCGTGGCGGATACGTTGCTGGTGCCGAGCCAGTACGCGACGATTCAGGAGGCTATCGAAGCCGCGCTCCCGGGCGATGAAGTCGTGCTCGCCGATGGCGTGTACATCGGTCCTGGCAACACGGACCTTGATCTCGGCGGAAAGGCCATCACGGTTCGCTCAGCCAGCGGCGATCCTGCGTTGTGCATTATTTATTGCCGGGGCGCCGGGCGGGGCTTTTACTTCCATAGCGGCGAGACGTCGGATGCGGTTGTCCGGGACCTGATGATCGTGGAGGGCGCGGGCGAGTATGGCGGAGGCATCTACTGCGAGAATGCCAGCCCGACGCTGATCGACTGCGTCATTATCAGCAACGCGGCCGAGCTCCAGGGTGGCGGCATGTACTGCCGGGACGCCGCTCCGACGCTGATCGGCTGCCGGTTCAAGGGGAACGTCAGCCTGCACCAAGGCGGCGGGCTGTACTGCGAAAACGCCAGTCCGACGCTGGTCGACTGTACGCTCTCGGGCAACACCGCCGACTTCGGTGGCGGGGTCGGGTTATGGGAATCCAGCATCACCCTCAGCCATTGCACGTTCACAGAGAACAATTACACCTACGGTGGCGCGATATACTCCAGCGCCTCAATCGTAATGCTGGACAACTGCTCGATCTGCCGGAACCAAGGGAATTACGGGGCCGGTCTGTACCTCTCGGCTTCCTCCAGTGCGACCCTGACGGATTGTGAGCTTAGCGCTAACCTGGCCAGGGGCAGCGGCGGCGCCGTGTACAGCAGAGACAGCTCCGTGACGCTGACTGATTGCACGCTGACCGGCAACAGGGCCAGCTACGGTGGCGGTGCATTGAACTGCGAACAGAGTTCCGCGGTACTCGCCCAGTGCACCCTCGTCGGCAACACGACCGAGAGCTCTGGCGGCGCCATCGACTTCGACCGATCACACGGCACGATGACGGCTTGCACCTTTGTTGACAACACCGCGGGCCGGACCGGGGGCGCTGTGTATTGCTACGAATCAACTCCGATCTTCGATGCGTGCACATTTTCGTTCAACACCGCCTCTTACCAGCACGGTGGCGGGCTTTATCTCAGTTATTCTGACGCGACTTTGAACAATTGTGCGGTGACGGACAACAGGGCGCAATACGGCGCGGGTATCTACTCTTCACGGTGCAACCCAGCCCTGCTAAACACGCTGATCGGCAGGAATACGGCAGCCGACATGGGCGGCGGGCTCGAGCTCCACGAGTCTAATCCGACGCTCGACAACTGTATTCTGCTCTCAAACTCGGCCCACTCTGGCGCTGGATTGGCTTGTTTCTCGTCCAGCCCCACACTGACCAACTGCACGGTTGTCGGCAATGCGGCTTCTGAAAATGGCGGCGGTATTTACTGTGGCGGCGCGTCCGCTAATCCGATTCTAACCAACTGTATCGTCTGGAGCAACGCTGGTGGCCAGATATCCGCTCCTTATGGTGGCAACCCGATCGTGACCTACTCCGACGTACAAGGCGGCTGGCCCGGGACGGGAAACATCAACGCAGACCCCAAGCTGGCATTGGAATACGACGGCCACCTCTTGGCCACCTCGCCATGTATAGATCGCGGCACGGACACTCCCGCGGCTGGTCTGCCGGCTGAGGATTTCGACGGCAATCCGCGTCCGTTGGACGGTGACGGCGATGGACTGGCGTCGGCGGATATGGGGGCCTATGAATTCGTCCCGGGAGCGCCCAGCTTGGCGGTCGCTCCTGCGTTGTTGCGCTTCACGATAGCGCCTGGGCAGAGCGGGTCGCAAACCATACAGATTCGCAACAGCGGCCCGGACACCCTGGCATGGCAGGTACACTGCGACGCCGATTGGCTGACGGCAGATCCCGCGGCGGGCGAGTCCGCCGGCCAGATCGACACTGTGACACTGACGGCGGACGCCGGCGACCGCGCTCGAGGCACGTATATCGCCACACTCTGGGTTGACGCGCCCCTGGCCTGCCGCCCGCACATTCCCCTACTCGTGGTCCTGCACGTGAGCGGCGCGTTGCGCGTTCCCGCAGATTATCCTACGATCGAAGCAGCGATTCTCGCAGCGACGCCCGGTGACGTGGTGGTGCTGGACGATGGCGTGTACACCGGCGACGGAAACAGGGAGCTCGACTTTGGCGGCAAGGCGATCACCGTGCGCTCCGCCAGCGGCAACCCCGCGACCTGCATTATCGATTGTGGCGGCGTGGCGCAGGGGTTCTATTTCCGCAACGCTGAAGGCCCGGATTCGGTACTCGAAGGCGTGACAATTCGCAATGCGCACGACGATTATGACGGTGGCGCCGTTCATTGCGAATACTCCCGTCCGACTTTGCTCAATTGCTGGATAGTCAGTAGCACCACTGGCCGATCGGGCGCGGGGGTTTACGCGAGGTTTGCTGAACCACGACTGGTAAACTGTGTCCTCGTCGACAATTCGGCGGCGGCTTC
>JAAYXS010000771.1 GCA_012515775.1 Phycisphaerae bacterium | reverse complement strand
GTCTTCGCCGCCCGCCGCCCTCAGCTTCTCCGTGAGAAGCGCGTCCACGGCGGTATCGATGCGGCTGACGAAGAAGCTCGCCACACTCGCCACGCGTGCCACATCCCCGCCGCGAGCCGCGAACTGCTCCAACCCAGCGAGGTAAGCCTCCGCGACCTGTTCGTACATCTCGCGCGCGAACAGCAGCGTGATGTTGATGTTGATTCCCTCGGATATGAGTTGCCGAATCGCGGGCACGCCCTCTTTTGTTCCGGGGACTTTAATGAATACGTTGTCCCGCCCGACTTCGCGCCATAGCCGCCGCGCCTGTTCCAAGGTGCTCTGCGTGTCGTGCGCCACCAACGGCGAGACTTCCAGACTCACGTAGCCGTCGCGCCGCCGCAGTTGCTCGTACAGCGGTCGAAACACCTCGGCCGCCCCTTGGATGTCGCGCACCGCCAGCAGCTCGTAAACGAGCAGCGGGTCGCGTTCCCCACGCCGCGCCGCGGTCGACAGAATGTCGTCATAATCCGTGCTGCCGGTAACCGCCTTCTCGAAGATCGAAGGGTTTGACGTGACTCCGCATAAGCCGTCTTCTTCCACCAGGCGGGCCAGCTCACCGCTGGTTATTAAATGCCGGCGGATGTAGTCCAGCCAGATGGATTGCCCGTATCGGCGCAGTTCCAGCAATGGATTAGCCACCGGCGTTCGGGCCGGCAGTGACTCGGTAATGACTTGCATGACTACGGTCTCCCGCGAGGTCCTGAACCTCGCCTTAGGCTCTGCACGTCAGCATCTGTGCCGCCTCCTCATCCACCATCCATGTGAGCGAGCCGCGTTGCGGCTTCACGCCCGCCGCCGGGCGCTGCGCGGGGCGCCGCCTTTCCTCCAACACATCCCGCAGCACGGCCGCCTTCTTCGCTCCACAGACCAGGAACAGCACGCTGCGGCTCGCATTGAGAACCGGATAAGTGAATGTGATCCGGTCGACGGGCGGCGGCAGCTTGCCCGGCGGACTCCATGTGACCCACTCGTTGGTAATCCTCAGCACGGGCGCGTGCGGAAAGAGTCCGGCCGTGTGGCCGTCTTCGCCTAATCCGAGCAGAATCAGGTCGAAACGCGGCGGTGCGCGCTCACAACCGGTGAAGTGCCGGGCCAGTTCCTCCGAATAGGCCGCGGCCGCTTCCGCCGCACTGCCGAGCGTGGTCGGCACCGGGTGTACCTGGTCGGCCGGAATAGGTACGCCCGCCAACAGCGTTCGTCGCACAGTGGCGAAGTTGCTGCGCTCGTCATCGGGCGGCACGAACCGCTCATCACCGAAGAACAGATGCGTGTTCTCCCACGGCACGGTGCTAACCTGCTGCGGTTCGGCCAGATGCCGATAGGTTTCCTCGGGGGTCTTGCCGCCCGCCAGCGCCGGCATGAAACGCCCGCGCTCCTGAACCGCGTGGCGTGCAGCGCGCGCGATGAATTCGGCCGCCTGCGCCGCCAAGGCAGTGCCGTTATCGAGGACAATCAGGGACGATGGATACATATAGTTCCAATGGTTCCCAGTTCCAACGTTCCGTATTAAGGCCGCGAGGTAAAACGCGGGTGAATTTCTCCTGAGCCCCCGTTCATCATGCGTGTCATCATGCTTGGATTGGATGGCGGCGGCGTGGCGCTAGCCATTTCAGGCGGCTTGAGGCCGAGCTACGCCCGCGATTCGATCTGCCGGACAACTTCTCGGAGCCGGGTCGTATACGAGGGCAGCGGCGTCAACCCGCTGGTTTGCAGTTCTGCGGCGACCTCGCTGACGCTGCGTCCCGAATCCGGCAATACCAGCGTCGGCGCCAGCTCGCACAAACCCGCCGCCAGGAACGCCCGCGTAAGAATATCCGGATCGGGAACTTTCAATTCCGCAGAATGCAGCACAAGGTCATCGTAAACGATCAGGTCCAGATCAATGCAGCGGGCCGCGTAACGATCATCGGTGCGCAGTCGCCCGAGCTCGCGCTCAATCTCGTGAAGCAACCGGCTCAATTCCAGCGGCGGCAATGCCGTCTCCACCGCTACAACGCAGTTGTAATAGTCAGCCTGCTCCGGCCGTC
>JAAYXS010000770.1 GCA_012515775.1 Phycisphaerae bacterium | reverse complement strand
TGGCCGGCTCATGATGTTCCAGCAACGCAAACATGATCTTCAGCATAACACGCCAACTCGCATCACGCCCAGCGCCTGCGGGGCGACGCTCCCTGAGAACCTGACACGCAGCAATCACAACTCTGAGCCCCATTTCATCCGAAATTCACGGGTGATTCAGCGGCCCGCCCCCATAATCGTGCGGTCTCTGCGACCCGTGGTCCGCCCAGCGGACCCTACAAACGAGGGCTTTACCATGGCCGACACAACCAGCGACTACCTGTTGCAGCGAATTTACGATTGGGGCGTGCGCCTGATCTACGGCTTTCCCGGCGACGGCATAAACGGAATCCTCGGCGCGCTCGACCGCGCCAAGGACAGAATCCGCTTCATCCAGTCGCGTCACGAGGAACTGGCCGCCTTCTCCGCCTGCGCTCACGCCAAATTTACCGGCCAGGTGGGTGTCTGCATGGCAACGTCGGGGCCGGGCGCCATTCACCTGCTGAACGGCCTCTACGACGCCAAGAAAGACCATCAGCCGGTGGTGGCCATCGTTGGCCAATCGGCCACGTTCGCCTTGGGGGCCGACTTTCAGCAAGAGGTTGACCTGCAAACGCTTTTCAAGGACGTAGCCGACCGTTACGTGGGAGCGGTGCAATCACCCGTTGCCGTGCGCCACGTGGTCGATCAGGCGTTCCGCATCGCGATCGCCGAGCGCACCGTCACGTGCATCATCTTTCCCGCGGATATCCAGGAGCAATCCGCGGTCGAATCTCCGCCGCGCAAACACGGCGCAACCTTCAGCGGGGTCGGCTATCTTCGCCCGGAAGTAGTGCCGCGCGAACGAGATTTGCAGGCCGCCGCGCGTGTCTTGAACGAGGGCGAGAAAGTCGCCATGCTCGTCGGCGCGGGAGCGCTGAACGCCACTGACGAGGTACTTGAAGCGGCGGACATTCTGGGCGCCGGCATCGCCAAAGCGCTGCTGGGCAAGGCCGCCGTGCCGGACGATCTGCCTTTCGTGACCGGCTCCATCGGGCTGCTGGGAACGCGCCCGAGCTGGAACATGATGATGAACTGCGACACGCTGTTCATGATCGGCTCGGGATTTCCGTACTCCGAATTCCTGCCGAAGGAGGGGCAAGCGCGCGGCGTGCAAATCGACATCGAAGGACGGGCGCTCAACCTGCGCTATCCCATGGAAGTACCCTTGCAGGGCGATACTAAGTTGACGCTGCAGAAACTGATCCCCATGCTCCAGCGCAAGCGCGATCGCTCCTGGCGCGACGAAATCGAGGCCGACGTCCAGGAATGGTGGCGCGTAATGGAGACCCGCGCCGCTCTCCCGGCCAACCCCATAAATCCACAGAAGGTCTACTGGGAACTCTCGCGACACCTGCCAGACCGCTGCATCATCACATCCGACTCGGGCTCTTCCGCGAACTGGTTCGCGCGCGACCTGAAGGTGCGCCGCGGAATGATGTGCTCGTTGTCGGGCAACCTCGCGACCATGTGTCCGGCAGTGCCGTATGCGCTGGCCGCGAAGCTCGCCTTCC
>JAAYXS010000124.1 GCA_012515775.1 Phycisphaerae bacterium | reverse complement strand
TTCGCCATAGCGCGTGAGATGCTGACCATCGGCAGCGCATAAGTCTGCTCCGAGCTGAAAATATCGAAATCGTATAGCGTGTCCTGAGCCGGCTCGCGGTCCGGCGGATTGACTATCAGCAGCGCTTTGGCCCCATTCTGGGCCGCTGACCGCGCTTTGCGCCAGAAGGGCGCGAAGCGCGACGGCGTCTGCCCGCCGAACTCCGCCTGCGGGTCCGTGGCCCGCGGCTCGTACCGGAAGATCAGCAGGACTTTGCCGCCGGCGTCAAAGCCGGAATAGTCGTCGTAATCGTACATCGGGGCCTGAATGCCATAGCCGGCAAAAGCCAGCGGTCCCTCCACTGCGCCGAACTCGGAGAACGGAAGCGGAATCCAGTCCTCCCGCACACGCCAACTGCGCTCGATCTCTTGCACCTTCAGGCTCGCCAACTCGTCATTGACGCGCTTGCCTACCGTCACTTCGAAGGGTTGGAACCACGAGCCGTCCACGCCGCCGGGTCGCAGGCCGGCCGCCTGGAACTGCTCGGCGATGTACTCTGCCGCCCGCCGGCCGCCTTCGCTGCCGGTTCCGCGACCGCCCAACTCGTCGCCAGCCAAGTATTTGATATGGTTCAAATAGGCGGCAGGCGAAAAAACCGAGTCACGCGCGGGCTCGGCCGGCGCACCCCCGGCATCAGACCGCAGCGTGCCCCAGCAGGTCAAAAGAGCGATAACCAGCGGCGTCAATCGATATTGGGAATTGTTCATCGGGGTTTACCACGGCCCAGTGGGTCACAGGTTGCTCGTAGTCAGTTTAGCCCGCACCGCAGCGACGAACAATTACCGGGTGACGGAATACGCGGTTGCATGGCCGGCCCCCTGGGATTCGAGATTGGCAATCAGGGCGACGCCGTGGCCCGGTCGGGTACTTCGTCGGCAGCCAGCTCGCGCGTGTCTTCTGGCGGCGCCAGGGCGGCGACATCGCCTGAGTAGCGGCGTTCGAAGGCCGCGATTTCGGACGCCAATGGATCTGCCAGTGCCCGTCCGATAATCTTGGTTCCATCGTTGCAGGCTAAATTCACTTCCAGCAGACGTCTGTGCCAGTCAAGCCAGGACCGCGACACCCGCACCTGGCCCGCGGCGACCTGCGTTTTCCCTCGCAATTGCCCCACTTCCTGAATAAAAAATCCGCGAACGCCGCTCGAACTACTCTGGTCGACAACAAAGTCCTGACCCAGGAAGCCCCGATCCACGTCGGGAGTCGACAGGTACAGATGGAAATCGCGCGGCCCATCCGGAGAGCTAGGAAGCGGAAACGCAAGCAGCCATATCCGCCGACCGCCCGCCGCGGCTTCAAAAGCCCACTTACTCGCGAGCTTCAGCTCTTGTTGCGAAGGCGGGGCGAACGGCTGATGCAGCACGACTTCTGCTTTTGGCGCGCAGCCGGACAGCGCCTGCAGCAGTCCGGCCAGCACAATCACGGCAGTGTTCCGAGCGGTGGAGGCGAACATGCTCATGTCGGCAGCATACGTGGGGTTCTGCGCGAAGGCCAGTGCCTTTAGCGGCTCCGTAAACTGCCGGACGAGTAGACCTCCGATAACCGCGCCGGACGTGGTAAGCGCATAATCGCCTTGTAAGCCAATTGGCGTTTGGTATACTGCGCTAACGGACAAGGAAGTCTGTCAGGCGTAGGGAAATGCGAAGCCGACATGTCCACGTAGGCGTGAATCTCGATTCAATCCGAGCGGCCGCTGAAGCGATTCGGCTGTCCACAGGTGTGCGTCTGATCGCTGTCATTAAGGCCGACGCATACGGGCTGGGGGCCGTGCCGATTTCGGAGGCCCTGGCGACGGTGGTCGATGAGTTCGCGTACTTCACGATTCATGAAGCACGCGAGGTCGGACGACCGGGCATCATTCTCGGACCGCCCGAAGGCGACCCGGCGGAGTACCGCGAGTTGAACTTGCGCCCCTGCGTCACCAATCGCGCTGATGCCGAGCGTTTCGCCGGTATGCCGGTCGCCGTAAAGCTCGACACGGGTATGCAGCGTTTCGGCTGCCGCGCCGAGGACCTCGAAGACCTGCTCAACCGCTGCAGTGCGGAAGACGTCTTCACGCACGCCACGGGCATAAGCTCGGTGCGACTGCTGCGCGACGTTTGCCGTTGCAAATCGCAGTGGCTGCACGCCGCTTCGACTTCGCTGCTCGATTGCCCCGAGGCCTGGCTGGACGGCGTGCGCCCGGGACTGGCGTTGTATCGAGGCGCCACGCGGGTGACCTCACGGCTGGCCGTGGTGCGCGAAACCAAAGGCGGCGTGGGTTATACGCGGTTCAACTGCCCGAACGTGGGCGTCATTCTGGCCGGGTACTGCCACAACGTGCAGAAAGCGCCGGTAGTCATCAACGGGCGCCGCCAGCAACTGCTCGAAATCGGCATGAATACGTCTTTCGTATCGGTCGATCCGCGCGATCGCGTGGGCGACGAGGTCGTCTTGCTCGGGGAGGAGCTGGGCGAAGCGGAGCTGGCGGCGCACTTCGGCTGCCGCGAGCACGAGATCCTCTGCCGTTATGGGTCGATGGGGCCGCGCAGCTACGTCAAGAACGGCGTCAGTTGTGTTGCGCCGGCGCTTACGACACCCGCACTCACGCAGGATGCTGCCGATACCAGTCGATCGAGCGTGCCAGACCCTCGGAAAACTTGATCAGCGGCTTGTAGCCGATGACGCGCTCGGCCGCGGCCAGATCGGCCAGACTATGGCGCACGTCGCCCACACGCGGGGCCTGGTAATCGGCGGCGATGTTCGTTCCCAGGGCCTTATTGATCAGGCGAATGATCTCATTGAGCGTGACGCGCTCGCCGCAGGCGATGTTCACTACTTCGCCGCTAACCCGCGGCGCATCAAGCCCCAACAGGTTTGCGGATACCACGTTGTCCACGTAACAAAAATCGCGCGACTGCTCGCCGTCGCCGTACACCACCGGCCGCTCGCCACGCACCATGCGCGTCACAAACGCGGGTATGACGGCCGCGTACTGGCTCTGCGGGTCCTGGCGCGGACCGAAAACGTTGAAATAGCGCAGCGAGACAGTTTCCAGACCGTAACAGGTCGTGAAGCACGCGCAGTAGTGCTCGGCCGCCAGCTTGCTGACGGCGTAGGGGCTGAGCGGCTGCGGGGTCATGTCCTCGCGCTTGGGCAGAACCGGCGTGTCGCCATAGGCCGAGCTGCTGGCGGAGTAGACGAAGCGCCGCACGCCCGCGTCGCGCGCCGCCAACAGCAGCGTGAGCGTGCCGGTCACGTTCACGTCGTTGGCTTCGAACGGATGCGCTACGCTACGCGGCACGCTGGCCCGCGCCGCCAAATGCAGCACGCCGGCCACGCCGTTCATGCAGCGCTTCACCGTTTCCTGGTCACGAATGTCGCCCTCGACCAGCTCAATGTCGCGTTCGACCTCCGCCAGGTTGGCGCGCTTGCCGGTACTCAGATTATCGAGCACGCGCACCGACGCGCCGCGCTTCAGCAGCCCCCGCACGACATGACTGCCGATGAAACCTGCTCCACCAGTGACCAGATACGTGCTCATTCTGCAACCTCCGGCAGGCCAAAGAACTTTTCCGCATTTGCGGTCGTGGCCGCGGCGAACTTCTCCAACGGCTCGCCGCGCAGCTCGGCGATGAACCGGGCCGTGTGCACCAACAAGGCCGGTTCGTTGGGCCGAATCTTACGCAACGGCTCGGGCGATAGATAGGGTGCGTCGGTTTCAAGCATAACGCGGTCGAGCGGGACGAAGCGGGCCGACTCGCGAATTGTGCCGGCGTTCTTGAACGTCACCACCCCGGTGAACGACACAAAGTCGCCCAGGTCCAGGATGCGACGTGCGGTCGCCACACCCGCCGAGTAGCAGTGGAACACGACTCGCCCGCGGAGCTGCTCATATTCCGCGATGATGTCGCAAACGCGCTCTTCGGACTCGCGCGCGTGGATCACGACCGGCTTCTGCGTCCGGCAGGCCAACTCAAGGTGTGCCCGGAATACTTGTTCCTGTTGCGGACGCGGCGCGAAATCGTAATGAAAGTCCAGTCCTGTCTCCCCGATTCCCACGACGCGCCGCCCGTCCGCGCCGGCCCACTGGCCGCAGAGCAACGCCGCCAGCGCTGACAAGTCTTCGCTCGTGACATGCCCCGCTTCGTGCGGATGAATGCCGGCCACCAGGCACACGTTTGAAAATTGTTCCAGAAGCTCAACGGCCGTGCCGATCTCGGCGGCGCTGGTCGAGACGGTTATCACGCGGGCCACGCCCGCTTCCTGCGCCCGCTGCAGCACCGCTCCCACTTGCGGCGCCAGATCACCGAAGGTCAAGTGACAATGGGTATCGACTAGCATTCGGCTGTGCTCACGCGCCAGGTTGCTTTCCGTGATAATCCCGAGGCGACACGCCCCGGCTCTGCTTTCTCAGCCCCAGTGCCTCAACAGCTCCCAAAGTTTCAGCTCCCATCCGGCCCACGCCGTGCATACCACGGCCACCACCGTGATCGCGATCTTGATACGCGCGACGGTTCGCTCCGCACTGGCCACGGCCGCCGGATCGGCTGCCAGCCGCAATAGCGTCCGCGAACGTGAGCTGATCGAACCGTGCCGCCAACTCCGGCCCTCCGGAGGCATGCCGTTCAGCACGGCCACCTCGTTCAACGTGTTGCTGAACACGTTGGCCGCGGTGGAGCACAGGGCGTCGCCCAGCGGATCGGGGCCGGGATTAGAGTGTTCCGGCCGGTGCAATTCGCAGGGCTGGACGCACGGCAATCCGCAAAGCGCCAGCACACGCGCCCCAAACATATCGGCCTGCCGTTCGAAGCGTCTGGAAATCCAAGCGAAAACCACGCTCCACTTGAACAGCAACACCACGGCCAGCAGCGTGCCCACCATCTGCTGCTCACGCGAGTTCATGTGTCGGGAGTGGATGGAAAACAACGTAACCAGGCAACCCGTGATCACGGCGAACAGCAGGAAGAAGAAGATATGGTGCCGCTTCACGTGCCCTGCCTCGTGCCCGAAAACCGCCTCGATCTTCGCGTCGTCAAGCTGCTCCAACATGCCGTCCGTGAGCAGGATGTAGCGCAGCGGCGCCACCACGCCCATCACGGCCGCGTTGACGACCCCGCTCCCCGCCCGCCATACCAGAATCTCGCGGTAACGTATACGCAGCTTGCGGCAAACTTGCGTCAGGCGATCGCGCAGCGGGCCCTCCGGCAGCCGCCGCGTCGACCACACGTACCGCAGAATCTCCGGCGCGATCAACGCCACCAGTGCGGCCGCCGCCCCCAGCAGCAAATCCGCCGTATACGGGTGTCCCGAAAACCGTCGCAGCGGCTCTTCGTAAATAACGATCACGTCCCGCGCTGCCACGATCAGCAGCATCGGAATCAGTATGAACAGAATTTGGTGCCGAACGTTATTGATGACGTACTGGCGCAGCGACCACACCGGCTGAACCGGGCGCCCCCGGAACAGGAACGCCTCCAGGGCAATCTGCCGTACGGCGCGATCCGCCGGATAACTCACCACCCAGACCAGCAGCGCACTCACCAGAAACGGACTGATGGCCAGCAGCGCTGGTATCACCGGCCAATCGCCTACCACCGGCGTACGCGCGACCAGCAGCAACCAGTTCGTACAAAGCAGCAGCCCGCTTTGCCCAATGGCAAGCGTGCCGTGAACGGCGCGCATGCCATGCGTCAGGACCGACTGACCGCGGTTCGGATCCTCCGGGAAGCGCTCCAGCCGCCGCAACGCCTGACGCGCGGCCAAAGCTGCGACCGCGACCGGCACCAGCGTCGCCGCCACCGCCCAAGCCACAACCGCCGGCGTGTCGGTCACCCAGCGATAAAGCGGAGCGGGGAACGCCAAAACAATGGAAAGAACCAGAATGACGACTACGAACATATGCCTGAATGATACGCGAAAAAGCCGGCCCGCGCCGCGCAGCCCCGGGACCAGCCTGGCTCTCGAATGTGGCCGCGACGCTTAACCGCCGACCCCCGCCGGCTGCGGCGTGCATTGCAACCGGCTCGGGTCATATCCCAGCGCCGGCAGTCGCGCGAGAATCGCTTCGTACGTGGACGCCTCGAGTTGCGGCGTACGGCTGAGAATCCAGAGATACCGCCGCCGCGGCTCGCCCACCACTGCCCAGCGATACTCGTCGTCGAGCATGATGACGTAATAATCGCCCTCGAACGGCCAGAAGAAGGCGACCTTCAGGCGGGCGTTCGTTTCCGGATCGACCACGCGTGCGATGCCTCGAATCGAGCGTTCCCGCCCCTCAAAGGTGCAGACGAGACATCGATTCACGACCTCGACTTTGCAGTCGTCCCGCAGCGTGTAATCGGCGGTCGAGGCCACGCAATCTCGCTCAAACCACGCCGGATAGCGCGCGATCTCATACCACTTCCCCGTGTACCGTTCCAGATCGACGAAATCCACGACCTCCAACGACCGCCGGCCGGCACACCCCACCAGCGGCCACAACAGCAAAAACGCGAGCGCCAGCGGCAATATCGGCATGAGTGCTCCTTCCCAAAAACACGCGCGTGCGCGAGGGATCATAGCCGGCGCAAGTGATTAGCGCCCGAAGTGCCGGCGGGCAAGCCTCTGCCGGGCCGCGGCTCAGTTATGCGAATCAGCCCCCTACTCGACCATCCCCAATTGCCACATCAGAAAGCACCAATCCTCGCTCTCGTTTTCAATGCGCATGCTCAGCGGCTTACCCGCCCCGTGCCCCGCTTTTTGCTCGACGCGCAGGAGAACCGGCCGGTCGCTTGCGGTCGCGGCCTGCAAACGCGCCGCCATCTTGAACGCATGCGCCGTATCCACCCGGTTGTCCGACTCAGCCGTCACCAGCAGGACGGCCGGGTACTCGACCCCGTCGCGCACGTTGTGATATGGCGAATACGCCCGCAGCCACGCAAATTCCTCAGCTTTTCCCGGATCGCCGTACTCGTGTACCCACTGCGCGCCCATGCCCCATAGATGAAAACGCAGCATGTCGGTCAGCGGCACCTGCGAGTGCGCCGCTTGGAACAGGTCAGGACGCTGCACCACCGCAGCCGCGATGAGCAGGCCGCCGTTACTGCCGCCCCGGCACGCCAGTTTCTTTGGATTCGTATAACCCAGACGGATCAGCTCCTCTGCGGCTGCGTAGAAGTCGTCAAAACAATTCTGCTTGCACTCGCGGCGTCCGCCGTCATGCCACGGCTGGCCGAACTCGCCACCGCCGCGGATGTTGGCCAGCGCCCAAACGCCGCCGCGTTCGAGGAACGGAATGATGCGCGGCCGGTAGTACGGGAAGAAACTGCTGTTGAATCCGCCGTAGCCGTAGAGCAGGGCCGGATTGTTGCCGTCGAGCTTTACATCTCTCCGCGCGACCACGAAGACCGGGACGCGCGTACCATCCTTGGATGTGCACCAGATTTGCCGCGTCTCGTACTTGCTCAGGTCGACGGGGCACTCGGTCTCGGCCAGCTTCTCGAGCTGCCGCGTGCGCAGGTCGTAGCGGTAGGCAGCCGTCGGCACCACCCAGGATGAAAACGTGAAGAACAGGCCGGGATTATCGAGCGCGCCCGAAAAGGCCGTGACCGTCCCGATTCCGGGCAGGTAGCTGGTCACGGTTCCCACGCCGGGCAACGCGATCTCTTCCAGCAGTTTGCCGTCAAGGTCATAGACGAACATCCGCGAGTGTACGTGCTCGCTGACGTGCACGATGAGCTTGCGGTCCACGATCTCGACGTCAGAAATGACGCCTTTCTGCTGTGGAATCAACTCGCGCCAGTCTTCCGGCCGCGGCTTGTCCACTGTGGCCGTGCAGATTCGAAAACGCGGCGCCTGGTAATTCGTGCGCAGGAAAAGCCGCCCATCGACCACGTCGCCCGTCGTGATTGCGTCGAGCCCGGCCGCCACGGGCTGGAACGGCTCGGTATCCTCGGCCGACTTGATGTACAGGTCATTCTTGGCCGGATCCTGATAGAAATTCAGGAGCACCCATTTCCTGTCGCTTGATAAGTACGGCCGCGGTTCTTCATCTTTCGGGCGTCCCTCGCCCCAGATATAGCGGTCCTGCTGCCAGGGTGTGCCAATCTGATGGAAATAGACCCGCATGTGGAAATTTTCTTCGCCATTGGGAACAGTAGCCGGGTCAGGGCAGCGGTTGTAGAAAAAGCCGGACGAATCGGGATTCCAAGCGACGCCGCAGTACTGCGTGAAGGGGATTGACTCAGGCAAATCGCGCCCGGTCGCCACGTCACGGATGTACAGCGTGCTCTTTTCCGAACCGCCGCTCGACTTGCCGTAGGCCACGAACGCGCCGTCGGGCGAGGGATACCACCAATCCAGCGCGACCGTGCCGTCGGTGCTGAACGTGTTCGGATCAAGGACCACGCGCGGCTCAGCGCGATAGTCGCCCTCGCGCACCAGCAGCTTGGCGTGATTTTCCAGCTTTTCGCGTTTCATCTGGAAAAACCGGCTGCCGCGCGGGACATAATTCGAGACGGAATCGACGCCATAGATAGCATGCAGTTCGCGTGTGATCTGCTCGCGCAAGGCTGAGAAACGCGCCAGCGTGTCGTGCGTGAGCCGGTTCTGTGCGGCGACCCAGGCCTGGACTTGGGGGCTCTGCTCGTCCTCCAGCCAGCGGTACGGGTCGGCGATCTCCACGCCGTGCAGCTTCTCCACGACGTCGCCGGCCGCAGCAGACGGGTACTTCAGCGGCTGCGAACCCGTCGATTCTTCAGCGGCCAAAACGATCGGACATAACGTCGAACCGAATGCGAGCAGAATAAACGCGCTGCTCGCGAGCAGAACGCAAGCTCCAACTTTCACGGATCTCTCCTTGCGCCGAACCACGGCGGCACTACCGGCGGCACCAACCGTCTCGATAAGATAACGCGACCAGCGGCGGTGTGAGTAGCAGAGCCGGCTCGTGTCGAGCCGGAATGTGCCAGAGTGCCACAGGTTGCCCGAGTGTCACTTGCCCTTAGCTGGGTGCCAGTCTGGGTGCCATGCCCAAGCTGTAAGCGCGGGCATGCCCTCGCGCAGATGCCAGCAGAGAAGGCAATTACGGTCCCCCGAGTAACGAACCAAACTGCCATTCACCGGGGCGACACGCCCCGGCTCTGCTCTTCTTGATCCCTCGATCCCTAGATCCCTTGATCCCTCGCTTGGATTCCTTGCCCTCGCTTGCGCTTCGGGCTCGGATCAGGCACGGCGACACGCCCCGGCTCTGCTCTCTCCCCCACTTCCCCGGCTCACCGCGACTTGGCCCGCCGAATGGCCTTTTGCAGGATTTCTTGGATTTCATCCGGCCGCGCCACGTGCTCCCAGAGGATTGGCTGTTTGTCAGCCACCGCCGACGTCATCCACAGCGATCCGAGCCGCAGCAAGGGGTGATACCAGGCCGCCAGGTTTTGCACCTCGCCCACCTGCTTTAAGCCCAGTTCGCGAACCCCAACGCTGAAAACGCCGTGGAAACGCAGCACGCGCCGGTTAGTCAGAACGTAAAGCTGGCTGGCCCACTGGAGCGTGGCCGCCGCCACGATCGAAAACGCCAGCATCAGCATAACGATCACCGCCAGCGACGCGCCGAACGAGGGCTGCCCCCGCACCGCAATCAGGATCGACAGGGCCAACAGAATCGTGGCCGTCACCAGCCGCCACGAGTACAGCACGATGTACCACATAGACGGCCGAATCGAAAGCTGGATGATCTCGTCTTCCCCCAGCAGGTCCAGGCCGGCAGCGGTGGCCGCCGCCTTCGGCACGGCCGCCGAGGGCGTCTCCGCGATGGAGGTCTTTGAGAGATCAAGGACGGGCGGAGTCATGGCATCAATTCCGAACGCAACACGCCAATGTGCGGAAAGTTCCGGTAGTAGTCGCCGTAATCGAGCCCGTAGCCGACGACAAATAGATCATCGATGTCAAACCCCACAAAGTCAACGCGGATGTCGCGCGGCGCCTTGTCGCGCTTTCGCAGCAGCACCGCAGTCCGCAGGCTGGCTGGCTGCTGCTGCATTACTAGTGCGTGAACCTTTCGCAACGTGCGTCCGGTGTCGAGAATGTCATCCACGATCAGCACGTGCCGGCCGCCGATTTCGCCGACGACCTCCGCCACCAGGCGCGGCTCCTCCGCGACGACGCGCTCGCCGGGATAGGTCGAAACGTGCACCATGGCGATTTTCATCTTCACCGGCAGCTCGCGAATGAGGTCTGCCAAGAAGACAATCGAGCCCGAGAGAATTGGGACAATCGTGAGCCCGGCCTGATGGCCCTCATAACCAGCCGCAATCTCCGCCGCCATTGCCCGAACTCGGGCCTGAATCTCCTCACGGCGCAGCAGAATTCGGGCCAAGTCGGCTTCCATGGGGCCGGACGATCCACGGAAGTCGTGCGAAATGGAAGGGACCGGGTTCATCAGCCGGGTCGCTCGTCTTCGGAACCAATGGTAGTGCGCAGATCCGGCGGCACGTCAACGCCCGCTTTGTCCAAGACTTCAAGCACGTCCGTTCCGTTCACGTCGCGCGTCAAGGCCAGAAAATAGGCGCCCAGAGCCTCGAACCGTGCGCGGGCCAGCGCCCGCGTCGTTTCGAATCGGAAATCGGAAATGCGCAGCTCCCAATAGCGGTACTCCTGCTGCCGCGTCCAGGTGGCCATCATCTGAGTTATTGGCCGCCCTTCGGCGTGGTATTGGCGAAACTGCCGCAGCACGGTAACGGCACCGATATCGTCCAGACTTTCCGCCTCCGCCAGCACCTGGGCTTCGATCAGGTTGGTCCCGCGGCGGTTGCACTGGCGAATGGCGTCTGCTGCCAGGCGGGCTGTTTTCGCCGGCAGGAGCGGCCCGGCATGCTCCATCAACAAGGCCGCCCCGAGTTCACGTTGGATATCTGTAGTCGGCCGACCCAACAACTGCCACCACCGGACGCCGCCCTGCTCGAGCTGCGCCGCCCAGCCGGCGCAGTGAAACAAACCCGCGGCGCCCGCGGCCAGCAGATCGATGCCGCGCCCGGCCAACTCGGGAGCGTGTCCGATGAGTTGGGCGAGGCGGCTGACCCGCAGGGCGCGTTCCCAAAGCCACGCATCGCGCCGCTCATTTTCGAGCTGCAACGTCAACAGGCGTTGTGCGATGGGTTTGATCCGTTCGAGTTGCTGCACGCCTGTACCTTGTCGTTATTCGAACCGCGGGTTGTTTTCTGCGGTCGCCGGCAGCGAGCGTTATCCACCGCGGCTTTGGCGGCAGTTTATCGGTGCCGAACGTCTGCGGCAAGGATTTACCGGGCTCGCGGCTAACACGGGCGTCGCCTTCAGCGATGGCAACCATCGTCGCCGGATAATGTAACGCGGCGTTCCGCCCGAAATAGAAAAAGTGGATATTCCAGAGAAGGTCGAGGGCAGATAATGACCAACCCGGCCGATCCGAACGTGGCGGTCATGCCCGATTCGGGCTCGCCTGCGGGAAAAGCGCTCCCGCCGCGCTTGCAGCGAGCCATGTCGCGGGTGACCGAAATCGGCTCGCTGCCGGAGATCACGACCAAGATCGTCGCCGTCGTGGAGAACCCGCGCTCCACCGCGGCCGACATGCACGACATAGTCAAGAATGATCCCGCGCTGGCGACCAAGATTTTGAAAGTCGTCAATTCGGCCTTCTACGGGTTGCCCTCCCAAATTGCCAGCCTTGACCGCGCGATCATCATGCTCGGCCTGAGTGCGGTGAAGAACATCGCTCTAGCGGCTTCGCTGGCGCGCTTTTTCAAGGGTGACTGGGGCTCCGAGTACTTTGTTCCCAGCGATCTGTGGCGGCACTGCATCGCCGTAGGCGTCTGCGCGCGCGGCCTGGCACAAGCCAGCCGCCAGCCGCAGCCGGATGAGTATTTTGTCGCCGGTCTGGTGCACGACATGGGGCTGCTGGTTGAAGCTCAGGTTCTCCCGGACGAATTTCGGACATTGATCGACTCGTGCGCCGCGAACAAACGAGACTTCTGCCAGGCTGAACGGGAATCGCTAGGCGCGGATCACCAGGCCTTTGGCCTGGCGCTGGCGACCAAATGGAGGTTCCCGCCGGTGCTCCGCTACGGGGCCGGCTACCACCATGATCCGCGCCCACTGCAGCCCGAATTCCACCGCGTCGTCACTCTAATCTGCCTGGCCGACACCATCTGTTGCCAACTGCAACACGGCTTTTACCTGACGGCGCACACGCAGTCTGTAACGCCTGAAATGTTGACTCTGGTCGGAATTGACGCCGAGTCCATGGCCCAGGTGCAGGCCGCGCTGCCGGAGAGAGTGGCCGAAGCCGAGCAGATCCTCAACACACAATGACATTTCGCAAGACGCGGTTGGAGGCCGCGTGCGGCCTGTGCGCCGGACTATTCAATTGTTTTGTGCCAGACGCAACTGCCCGTAGCGCACAGGCGTCTTGGCCAAGGTGAAATCGCATTCCAGGTAATGCCGCCCGAATTTGAGACACTGCTTTTCCGACGGAATGAAGACATCTACGGTGTTGTGGCGAAAGCGGCGGTGTGTGCGGTCTGTCACGACAAACGTGCGCTTTAGAGCCGGAATGTAGACTGTAGATCCGAGCGGGATATCCGCCGGCGCAGCGCATTGTCCGACGCCCGAGGGAATGCCGGCTGCAGTCAGCCCGCGATCGCAATACGCGGTCACGCGGCACACGCGTTTTACCGTTCTGCCGCGCCCGTCGCGAGTCGCTCTGGCAGCGGGATCGCGGTCGGCCGCTTGGGCCGTTCCTGCCGCGGCGGACGGCTCCGGCGCGTCTGGTTCAGCGGCCTCATCCGCCTCGCAAGCGTACTCCTCCCAGTTCGAATCTTCGTCCTCGATGTACTCGGGCGCAAGGGGATCGGCCAGTGCCGGCAGGTACGTTACGTCTGCCAGCTCCTCAACCGCGAGAAAAGCGAGCACGAGCACTGTACAACCAACCCATAGCGCACTCCGTCGGCAGAGGCACATCCGGGTACTCCGTTCCCAAACCTATCAGATTTCGAATTGAAACGTCTGGATAAAAACGCCGTTACCAGACGCTTCCAACGCCCACGTTTGCCAATTCTAGGTGCATTTTCACGCCGCGTCCAGCCCGGTGCGAGCCAGTCGCATTGTAACTGCACGTTCAGACGCTCTGGTGGACTGGGTCCCATATGCAAGGCTCAGGGCAGGGGACGCCGGCCCGCCACCCCCTCACCGGTGGTCATGCGTCGATTGAGTATAGGAACCAGCGGCGCTTGGCCGGCCCGCCGCGCGCCGCCTGGCGCGTGAAATAAACCGTCCAGACCGCCCCGTCGGACATTTTTATCTTAAAGTAGTGACGGCGCAGATAAATCTCACCCTGGGCCCGCCCATGCTCCGCCCCGGACTGCTTCCACGTCTCCAAAACCTCCCGAATCTCATAACTCTTCCCGCGCCAGTCAAAACCGCTCGGCAATCCGGGCAGTCCGCCGGCCATCGGACGCGCCATAAAAGTGCCGCGATGCGGCGAAATCGGCTCGCTGACGAAATTCTCCACGCCCGCATTCTAGCCGCCGTACCGCCCTACCGCGTGCCCGCCGTGGGCTAAGGCCGGTTCCCGCTCGCGGGCGGCGAGGCGTAGCTCTCCGGCGGTCCCAGCGGGCCGTCGCCCTTGGCCCTGACGCGGCGCTCCAACTCCTTGTTCTTCTTGTCCAGCTCCTGGCGGCGATTCCACTCTTCGATCGTTACGATCGAGCTGTCCCAAACGTACCCGTCCACGCCGCTGGCCGCCCATACGCGGGCATAGCTGCCCTCCTTGCCGATCACCCAGACGGGCGTGCCGGCCGGAATCGTGCCCTGCGGACCTTCACGCTGCGCCGGCCCCTGCTTGTAGTACGGGCAGTTGTTGCCGATCACGTGCGTGCAGCCCCCCAGCAGCGCTAAGGCGCCAACCAGCGCCCAAAATCCCACCCGTCGCCGCAGCAAAGCCGAACCGTTAAGCATCGTCACCCTCGCAACACTCGCAGCAGCTCACATCGGCGGAAATGATACTCAACCGGGTCGGCTGTGTCAGCTTCGCAAGAGCAGCGCCGGGGCGTGTGTCGCGGATCAGGGATCAAGGGATCGAGGGATCAAGGGATCAAGGGATCAAGGGATCAAGTGGTGTAAAGAGCGGCGCCAGGGCCTGCCGCCTGCAATCCCCCATCCGCGTGGCTAAACGAATCGCGCCGCAGCTGCTCACACTCGCGGCGCGACCCGCCTGGATGAACAATTTCACGGTGCCCGCGTGGCTGTTTGAACCTATTCCTTGCCCGCGTAGATGTTCATGATCTTCTTGAGCATCGCGACCGCATCCTTCCTTGGCCGCTGGAAAGCGTTGCGGCCGATGATCGAGCCGAAGCCGCCGCCGTCGCGAATGGCCTTCACTTCCTCGAAGAGCCCGGCTTCACCCTTTATGGCGCCGCCCGAGAAGATCACGATGCGCCGCCCGTCGAACGCCGACTGGACGATGTGGCGGATGCGCTCGGCGGGTTGGGCGATGGCGACTTTCTCTTTCTCGTACACCTTGCGGGCGGCCTCCTGCTCCAGATGCGCGCTGGGGAACTTGATTTTGACCACGTGCGCCCCAAGCTGGCACGCGATCTGGGCCGCGTAGGCGCAAACGTCGATGGCCGTTTCCCCTTCTTTGCTCAGGTTCTCGCCGCGCGGATAGGACCAGATCACGACGGCCAGGCCGGCCGCCTTGGCCTCCTCCGAGAGGGCCTGGAACTGCTCGTACATGCCGTTGTTCAGGGCCGAGCCGGGGTAGACCGTGAAGCCGATGGCCGCACATCCGAGGCGCAGGGCGTGCTCGACCGAGGCGGTGATGGCCGGCATGGGGTTGCGCTCGTCGTGCAGCAACTCGTGGTTGTTAAGCTTCAGGATCAGCGGCAGCTCGCCGGCGAAAGAGCGGGCCCCGGCTTCGATGAAGCCCAGCGGAGCGGCGTAGGCGTTGCAGCCCGCTTCCAGGGCCAGTTCAAAGTGATAGTGCGGGTTGTACGCGGGCGGATTTGGCGCGAAGCTGCGCGCCGGGCCGTGTTCGAAACCCTGGTCGACCGGCAAGATCACCATTTTGCCGGTATCGGCCAACGTACCCGTCCCCAGCATGCGCCGGAGATTGGCCAGGCTGCCCGGATTGTCTGATTCGTACCACCCCAGAATCTGTTTCACCCGATCTGACATCATGAGGCATCTCCCTTGTTTCGAGTGCGCGCGCCGACCACTCGCGATACGAAACGCCGCAGCGCCCGCTCCCTACGGGCGACCGCCAAGCATGGCGCGTCGAACATCACCGATGTTACGAGCAACAGCACGGCCCCGCAACTCGCGGGGGCGCCAGCGCGCCAGCCCGATAGCCGCCAATTGCGCGAGTCCGCCTCCGAAGTCCTGCCTGGCCACCACCCGTACGCCCCAAAAGCGTTTGCCGCACGAACACCCTTTCATCCAAACCGGAGCATGCCGCCCAAGCCACCGCTGCAAGTTGAGGGCCCGGGCTCGATGACGGGCGCCGGGACGCAGCTCGCCGCATGGTCACGCGCAGCGGGAAACTGAATCGGTAGCTGGCGTGCGGCCGTTTGACGGCCGCGCCGCGGCTCTATCACGCTTTTTCCTTATCACGGCTCTGAACGGCGCGGGCGCCCTGGCTGTGTGACCGCCGACAAACACCGCGGGCGAAACGCGCAAAGAAGAAGCCGGACATTTCTGTCCGGCTTCCGGGAAAGTCAATGGCTGTTTACGCTGCGTACCCGCGAATTAGCGGCGGCGCAGGAACAGGCCGGCCAGGCTCAGCAGAATCAAGCTGGCAGGCTCCGGAGTGAACGTGAAGTCC
>JAAYXS010000123.1 GCA_012515775.1 Phycisphaerae bacterium | reverse complement strand
GCGGGATCGAGAACCAGTTCCCGCACCACGAATGCGAGATCGCGCAAGGCGAGTGCGCCACCGGCAAGCAGTTCTGCCGCTATTGGCTGCACAACAACATGGTCACGCTGAACGGGCAGAAGATGGGGAAGAGCCTGGGCAACGCGATCAGCCTGAAACAGCTCTTCTACGAGGGGCATCCGCTGCTGGAGAAAACGTTCGAGCCGGTCGTGATCCGGCACTTCATCCTGACCAGCCATTACCGCGCTCCGCTGGATTTCTCGAACGAAGCGTTGCGCGGGGCTGAAAGCGGGTCCTACAAGCTGCGCGACGCGGCCCGCGAACTAAGCCAGGCCGCCGCGGCAGCTCCGGCCAAGCCACGCGCGGACGCGATCCGCGCGGCGCTGGAGCAGACCGAGAAGGGCTTCGCCGAGGCAATGAACGAGGATTTCAACACGGCGGCCGCCATCGCAACGGTCTTCGAATTCGCCCGGCAGACCGGCACGTGGATTCGCGAAGGCGCCGGGCGCGAAGATCTCACCGCGGCCGACGTCCTCATGCGCCGCCTGACGCAGGACGCACTCGGTCTGAAGTGGCCGGAAACGCCCGCGGCGGCCCAGTCGCGGCTCAACGACGTGATGCAGATTCTGGTCGATCTGCGTAACGAAGCTCGCCACAGCAAGAACTTCCAGCTTTCGGACCAGATTCGCAGCCGCCTGACGGCGTTGGGCATCGAGCTACGCGACCTGCCCGAAGGCACGAAGTGGACCGGCCTGTAAAGAGGGCGTAGGCAACGCCATGATCGGTTAACGGCGCGGGGGCTGCCGGATCAATAGCGCCCGCCAACGCAACGGACATTGTCCGGCCCGACGAGCCGGCCGAGCTCCAGGATCAGTTCTTCGCTGGAGTCCACCGCCGCGCGCTCTCCGGCTTGGATGACGACCCGCTCGCCAGCCCGCGTATCCACTTCGAAAAACAGCGGGCAGCGACCGCGATGGGCGGCGCAGGCCTGTTGCAACTGCGGCAGCACATCGTCCGCGATCATGCTGCGGATGCTAACGACCAGCCGGCTCGTCAACGTGCGGCGGGCTTCGTTGACCGGGATCACGCGATTGAGGCGGATGCACGGCTCCTCGCGACGGGTGTCCAACTCGCCTACGAAGAACAGCACCGAGTCGGGTTTGAGCAGTTCGCGCACGCGATCCAGCATGTCCGGGAAGACAATCGCCTCAACCGAGCCCACGAAGTCCTCGATGGTCAGCACCAGCATCTTCTGTCCCGCGCTGCGGCCCTGGCGAATGGCTACCGGGCGGATTTTCGAAAGCAGCCCGCCGATGACGACGGTCGGACCCTTGTTCCGCCCGCCGTTGTTATTGCCACGGCCATAGCGTTCAGCCAGGGCACTGAGCCCCGATGTATCGACCGAGCTGAGCGACTTGACCAGTTCCTCGTACTGCGCGAGCGGATGCTTGGTGATGTAAAAGCCGAGTGTGGCCTTCTCATAGGCGAGCATTTCGGTGTCGGTCCATTCCTGGGTGCCGATGTGGGGGCGCGGGACGTCGGCGGCGGCCATACCGCCGAAAATGCTCAGCTGGCCGTTGCGCCGGTCGCGTTGCACATCCTGGCCGGCCTCGATGGCTTTTTCGAGCACGTCCATCAGCGCGCGGCGCATAGCACCGGTGCTGTCGAAGGCGCCGGCCTTGATGAGGGCTTCGAGGACGGACTTGTTGACGGCCGTGAGGTCCACGCGCTCGCAGAAATCGAACAAATCCCGGAATTTCCCGTCGCGGCGAGCCTCGCAGATGGCCTGCACGGCCTTATGACCGATACCGCTGATCGCTGCCAGGCCGAAACGAATCTCGCCCCGCCCGATGCTCGGTTTATCTGGGGGCGTCGTGCCTTTTAGCCTTTGTGCCTTTTTGACGTCCGGGTACGCCACGGTGAACTCCGCTTCGCTCTCGTTCACGTCCGGGGCCCGGACCGGTATGCCCGTTGAACCATCGGGTTGGCGCACGCGGCGGCATTCGTCGAGGTACTCGGCGATCTTGTCGGTATTGCCGCTCTCATAGGTCAGCAGGGCGGCCATGAATTCGACCGGGTAGTAGCACTTGAGGAAGGCGGTCTGGAAGGCGACGACCGCGTAGCCGGTCGAATGCGCCTTGTTGAAGGCGTAGCCGCCGAACTTGAGGATGTCGGCGAAGATGTGTTCGGCGACTTCGCGTTTCACGCCGTTGGCCATGGCGCCTTCGAGGAAGGGCTCGCGCTCGGCGTTGATCATGGCTTCTTTTTTCTTTGAGATGGCCTTGGCGAGGCGGAAGGCGCGGCGCAGCGGGACGTTGCCCAGGCGGTTCACCAGTCGCGAGACCTGCTCCTGGTAGACCATGATGCCGTAGGTCTCCTGGAGCACCTCGGTCATGACCGGGTGCGGCGTGGTCCAGGGTTTGCCGTGCTTGCGGGCCACGTATTCGTCGATGTACTCCATCGGGCCGGGGCGGAAGAGGGCGTTGGCGGCGATCAGGTCCTCGATGCGGTTGGGCTTCATTTTCATGAGGACGTCGCGCATTCCGCCGCCTTCAAACTGGAATACGCCGCGTGTTTGCCCGCTGGTCAGCATCTCGTAAACGCGCTGGTCGGTAAGGTCAAGTTTGTCGAGTTCGATGCGCACGCCATGGTGCTGCTCGATCAGCCGGCAGGCCCGGTGAATTTGCGAGAAGGTTCGCAGCCCGAGGAAGTCCATCTTCAGCAGGCCGACTTTCTCGACCATCGGACCTTCGAACTGCGTCGTGACTTCCTCGGCGTCGGCCGGTTTGTGCAGCGGGACGAGCGTTTCGAGCGGCACGTCGGCGATGACGACGCCGGCCGCGTGCACCGAGGCATGCCGCGCCAGACCCTCCAGCCGACGCGCGTGGTCGATGACCTGGCGGATGGTGTCGTCCTGCTCGACCAGGCGCTTCAGCTCGGGCTCGCGGTTGAGCGCCTTGTCGATGGTCATCTTCAGCTCTTCGGGCACGAGCTTGGCCACCCGGTCGGCGACCGCCAGCGGCACGTCCAGCGCCCGGCACACGTCTCGGATGGCGGCCCGCGGCTTGAGACGCCCGAAGGTGATGATCTGGGCCACGTGGCCGTACTTGCGGCGGACGTAGTCGATGACTTCCTGGCGGCGGTCCTGGGCGAAGTCGATGTCCATGTCGGGCATTTCGTCGCGCTCGGGATCCATGAAGCGCTCGAAATACAGGCCGTAGCGCAAGGGGTCGACGGCGCTGATGCCCAGGCAGTAGCCGACGACGGTGCTGCAGCCGCTGCCGCGCGCGACCGCCAGGATGTCTTGCTCGCGGGCGTAGCGGACGAAATCCCAGACGATCAGGAAGTAGCCGCTGAAGCCCTTGGATTTGATGACTTCGAGTTCGTAATCGATGCGCTCGCGCAGCTCGTCGCTGATCTGGCCGTAACGCGTCTTGGCGCCGGCGTAGACCAGTTCGCGCAGGTATTCATCCGGCGACTTGCGCTCGGGCGGCTCGAACTTGGGCGCGAAGCGCTGCGAGAAGTCGAACTCGACGTTGCACATTTCGGCGATGCGCAGCGTGTTGGCCAGGGCGTCCGGCCAATCCGGCAGCGCGGCCGCCATTTCCGCGGGCGACTTCAGGTAGAACTGGTCGGCGTCGAATTTGAAGCGCTTCTCGTCTTTGACCTTGGAACGCGTCGAGATGCAGCATAGGACGTCGTGCGCGGCGACGTCGTCGTGCGTCAGGTAGTGCACGTCGTTGGTGGCGACGGTGGCGATGCCCAGGCGGCGCGCCAGGCCGTCCAACTCGGCGTTGATGGCCTTCTGCTCGGGCAGGCCGTGGTTTTGGAGCTCGATGAAGAAGCGCTCCGGTCCGAAGATTTTCAGGTACTCTTCGGCTACGGCTTTGGCCGCCGCGGTGTCCTCGCGCGTGAGCGCCTGCGGGATTTCTCCGCCCAGGCAGGTGCTGGTGCAGAGCAGGCCGCGCGAGAACTCGCGCAGCAGTTCGCGGTCGATGCGCGGCTTGTAGTAAAAGCCCTCCAGGTAGCCGCGGCTGGTGAGCTTCATGAGGTTGCGGTAGCCGTCGAGATCCTGGGCCAGAAGCAGCAGGTGATAAGCGACCTCGCCGCGCAGGCCGCGGGCCGCTTCGCGCTTGCGCCGATCGCCGGGCGCGATGTACACTTCGCAGCCGATGATCGGTTTGACGCTGGCTTTTTTGGCGGCGGTGTAGAACTCGATGGCGCCGAAGAGGTTGCCGTGATCGGTCACCGCCAGGGCCGGCATTTTCATGGCGGCCGCGGCCTGCACCAGGTCATTGATGCGGCAGGCCCCGTCCAGGAGCGAATACTCGGTGTGAACGTGCAGGTGAACGAAACCTGGGGTCTTACGTTCGGCCGAGGTCTTCTTTTCGGCAGGCGTTTTGGCCATTGCTCCTCCTATCCGCGCATATTACCGCCCCGGCGGCGGCCAGCGAACCTCGCTGGCGGGCCGGCTGTGGCTTGTAGCCCGGGACAGAGGCTGGGTAATCTCGAAGTCGCGGGAAAGAGAAATTTCCGACACAAATGGGGCTGGCGGCCCTTCGTCCTGTAAAAGCGTGCTTTTTGGGGGCGAGAACGCGGTGTCATAATAGGCCTCGCATTTCGGCTGGATAGTGCCGATAACTCGCTGCGCGCGAGCAGGAGAGAGGTGACGCCGTTGGGCGGAGAGAGAAGATAGGGGAAAGGCGAACAGGTGACTGAGGCGGCGGCGTGCGGCGATGCCACCCCAGGTGCTCAAGCGGTCTGATAAAAAGCCGTGTGGAATCGAGCCATGGGGGCAGGCGATCAGAAGCGCATGGTTTCTGTGCACTCGATTTTGATAACCTGAGGCCCGCCGCGGCGCGGAGAGAG
>JAAYXS010000769.1 GCA_012515775.1 Phycisphaerae bacterium | reverse complement strand
TGCTGTCTGGAAAGGCGATTGGGCGCGGGTGGATTCGAACCACCGTAGGCGTAAGCCAACGGGTTTACAGCCCGTCTCCTTTGGCCACTCGGACACACGCCCGATTAACGGCGCCTGCCGCGGAAGAATCTTCCGCCGTTGCCCGGCAGATTTTGCCGTGCTCACCGGCACCGGCTTCCATTCGAGCCACGAATAGTACGCCATGGCGGCCGATTTGGCAACTGGCAAAGCTGCCACGGCGGCCGGTCGCGGCCAAGGTGTGATGGCCACGCTGGGTGCCATGCCCAAGCTGTAAGCGCGGGCATGCCCTCGGGCAGAGCGACACTGGGCTGCGCCTTGGGGTAACGGCGTCAATGCGGGGTTACTGGTGAGGGCATGCCCGCGCCGCTACGCGGCTTGGGCATGGCACCCACCATGGCCGCGGCTTGGCCAGCCTCTCACCATGGCGCCTGCGCCGCCTTACACCAGCGGGGCGTCGGCCTCGCCCAGTGCCGCCCGTGCGCCGGCCCTGTTTCTAGGCCAAGCTTTTGAACTCGTCGAGCGCTTCAGGGTTCGCCAGTGCGTCGCGGTTGGTTACGTCGTGGCCGTGCAGCACCTGCCGAACCGCCATTTCGACCTTCTTGCCGCTGATAGTGTGTGGGATCGCACTGACCTGGCGGATCAGCTTCGGTACGTGCCGCTTGGTCGCGCCCTCGGCTATCGCCGTGCGAATCTTCTTCTCCAACGCCTCGTCCAGCTTCAAGCCCTCCCGCAGCACCACGAACAGGCACACCTCGACGTCCGCATCCGGCGTGTCCCGGCCGACCACGATGCTGTCCACAATCTCCGGCATTCCCTCGACCACGCGGTAAATCTCCGCCGTGCCGATGCGAATACCACCTGGGTTGAGCGTGGCGTCGGAGCGGCCGTAGACGATTACGCCGCCGCGCTCCGTGATTTCGATGAAATCACCGTGGCGCCAAATGCACCGGCCCGGGTAATAATCAAAGTAGGCCGAGCGGTACCTGCGGTTGTCGGGGTCGTTCCAGAAGCAGACCGGCTGCGATGGGAAGGGGCTGGTGCAAACCAACTCGCCCTTTTCCCCGATTACCGGCCGCCCGTCGGCGTCCCAGGCCTGCACGTCCATCGCCAGGCCGGTGCACTGAATCTCGCCCGCATACACGGGCAGCATGGGGTTGCCCAGCATGAAGCAGGAAATGATGTCGGTGCCGCCGCTGATGCTGGCAAGCTGCACGTCGCGCTTCACCTCGTCGTACGTCCAGCGGAACAACTCCTCGGAGAGCGGCGAACCGGTCGAGCAGATGATGCGCAAGGCGGACAGGTCATGCTCGCGCCCGGGCCGCAGGCCGGCCTTTTGGCACATGCCCAGGAATTTCGGGCTGGTGCCGAAGAGGGTGACGCGCAGCTTCTCGGCGAGCTGCCACAAGCGCTTCGCGTCCGGGTAGGCCGGATTGCCTTCGAACAACACGACCGCGGTACCGATGCCGAGCGCGCTGACGAGCCAGTTCCACATCATCCAGCCGCAGGTCGTGAAGTAGAAGCTGCGATCGCCGCGACGCAGATCGCAATGCAGCATCAGCTCTTTCATGTGTTGGAGCAGCGTGCCGCCGTGGCCGTGAACGATGCACTTGGGGATACCGGTTGTGCCGGAGGAATACATGATGAAGAGCGGGTGGTCGAACGGAATTTCTTCAAAAGTCAGCGGCGGTGCGGCCCGGTCGAGGGGGCCGAGCCACTCGCGCCACAGCACGGCGTTCGGCAGGCCGGCCAGGCTCGGCTGTTCATCCATGAACGGGACGACCGCGACGCGCCGCACGCCCTTGAGCTGAGAGAGCATTTCGGCTACCCGCGGCAGCGTCGGGCAGCGTTTGCCGTTGTAGGTGTATCCGTCGGTGACCACGAGCACGCTCGGCTCGATCTGCCCGAAGCGGTCCAGCACGCCGCGCACTCCGAAATCCGGCGAGCAGGACGACCACACTGCACCCAGGCTTGCCGCGGCCAGCATTGCAATCACGGTTTCGGGCACGTTGGGCATGAAGCCCGCCACGCGGTCGCCCTTTTTCACGCCCGCCTGGCGCAGAGCGGCCGCACAACGCGCCACCTCGTCGCGCAGCTCCCGGTGTGAGAGCCGCACCGCGCGGCCGCGCTCGTCCTCGGCCAGGATGGCGTCCTGGTCGTCATTAAAGCGGAGCATGTGACGGGCGTAGTTCAGCGTCATGCCGGGGAACCACTTGGTGCCCAGCATGCCCTCGCCCGTCATGGTGGCGTCGGCCGGCCGCGACGGCTTGACCTCGGCGAATTCCAGCAGTTCCTTCCAGAACAGTTCGCGGCGCTCGATAGACCATCGGCGTAGCGACTGCCAATCGGGCTGGACGCCGTGCCTGCTCGCGACGGTGGTCATGAATTGGAACATTTGCGATTGATGCACGCGATCTTCAGACGGCTTCCACAACAGCGCGCTTGACATGGGCGCAAACCTCCGAAAAAGGGACGCCGCGCATTGTTGCCGTTGGCGCCAGGCCGGTCAACGCCGGGGCCTGGATGTGGAAAACCCGCGGCCTTGCTCGAAGCCCCGGCCGCAGATACAACGACTCAAATCGACCAGCCAGAAGTAACATCGGCCCGCCGGCGACCGATGTGGACTTGAAAAAACGGCCTTAACTGTCAATGAGGCGAGGAACCATCATGCAACGCGAGTTTGACCGTCGAGCGTTTCTGAAATCGGCCGGGGCTGCAGTCGGGGCGGTTAGTTTGGCGGGTGCGCTCGGATTTGCACCCGCGACGGGCGAGGCGCCTCAAGCACAGTCGCCGTTTCACGCGGGCGCCCGCCGCTGCAAGCTGCAGAAATCCCTGAAATATGGCATGGTTGCAGGCGGGGCGTCGGTGCTCGACAAGTTTAAGCTCGCCAAAGAGGCCGGCTTCGAGGGTATCGAGCTGGACAGTCCTAACACGCTGGATGCAGACGAGGTTCTGCGGGCCCGCGACGCCACTGGCCTGGTGATTGACGGCGTGGTCGATTCGGTGCATTGGCGGCAGACGCTCGGCGACCCAGACCCGGCAGTGCGGGCCGCGGGACGCCAGGCGCTGGAGACGGCACTGCGCGACTGCCGGCTGTACGGTGGAACGACCGTGCTGCTGGTTCCGGCCGTGGTGAGCAAGAAGATTTCATACGCCGATGCGTACACCCGGTCGCAGGAGGAAATCCGCAAGGTACTGCCGCTGGCGGCGGAGCTGCGCGTCACGATCGCGATTGAGAACGTGTGGAACGCCTTCCTGCTCAGTCCGCTCGAGGCGGCCAGGTACACGGACGAACTGAACAGTCCGTGGGTCGGCTGGCAGTTCGACGTGGGCAACGTCGTCAACTTTGGCTGGCCGGAACAGTGGATTCGCACTCTGGGCAAGCGGATAGTCAAACTGGATATTAAGGAATACAGCCGCAAGAAGCGTGACGAACAGGGGCCGGGCGCCGGGTTTGCGGTCGAACTGGGCGAAGGCGATTGCGACTGGCCGGCAGTGATGGAGGCGCTGGACGAAATCGGTTTCCAGGGCTGGGCAGCCGCGGAAGTGGGCGGCGGCGACTTGGAGCGGCTAAAGAAGATCGCGACAACTATGGACCGGTTGTTCAACAGTTAAATGAGTCCGGCGCCCGTACTCGAACAGACTGCGAACCGCCTGAAAGGGCAACCGGTAACGTTGCGCCTCGTCTACCTCCTGATCGCCATCATTATTGTGGTCGGGGCCGTCACCGG
>JAAYXS010000768.1 GCA_012515775.1 Phycisphaerae bacterium | reverse complement strand
GCCAGCACGCCGCCGGGCCGCAAGGCTGCCGCGGCGCTGGCCAACACGCCGGCTGGATCGCGCAGGTGTTCGACTACATCCCAGAGCGTTATGCAGTCGTAGGATTCAGCGGCGAAGCTGGCTGTCTCAATAGCGCCGCTTTGAACGCGCAGATTCCGTCGGCGCGCCACGTCGGCGGCGTACTCGCTGACTTCCAGGCCTTCAACCTCCCAGCCGAACTGCACAGCCTCATCGAGAAACACTCCGGTGCCGCAGCCGATGTCGAGCAAACGCCGAGCCGGCCGCGTGACGTTCGACTGGTCCCAACCCGGCCCCACACTATCGATGCGCTCGAGCCGGTCGCGTGCGGTTCGACGCAGGCCCGGCTCGAGGGCGGCATAATCGTTGTAGCCCTGACAACATTCGGCAGACTGGAAGTATCCCTGTCCGTACAACTCGGCGGGCTCGAAATCGGCCCATTCCCACCAGCCGAGGCCACATTTCGGGCAGCGCAGCAGCGCATGCTCGTTCGTCAAGCGCAGGCTGCGCCGCGGCTGGGTACCGCAGGCAATACACGCTTTGGGCGGCGTAAGGCGGGTCATGGTTTGGCGGCGTGCGTAGCGCCGCGCATGTGGTAGACGTGTTGTGGGCCCGGATACCGGCCCGCGGCTATGTCCTCCACATACTGGCTCAAAGCACGGGCCACTTGTTCACCCAGTTGCGCATGCTGTGGCACGAAACGCGGCGGACGCGGCGCGCCCAGGCCAAGCATATCCTCGGTAACAAGCACGTGCCCGTCGCACGCGGGGCCCGCCCCGCAGCCGATCACCGGCACCTCGACCGCCGCCACCACCGCCTGCGAAGCTTCGTTCGGCACCGCTTCGAGCAACAGCATGGCCGCCCCGGCCGCCACCATCCGGCGGGCCTGCGCGACGAGGTCGGCAATGCTCTCGGCGTCGCGCGCCTGCGAGCGATATCCGTCGGGCGTGAGCACCTGTTGCGGCCGCAAGCCCAGGTGCGCCACGGCGTTAATGCCGGCCCGCGCCAAACCGGCGATCAGGTCCTCTTCGCCGGGACCGACCTCAACCTTGACCGCATCGCAGCCGGCCTCATCGCGGAAGCGCCGCGCCCCGCTCAGCACCGCCTCGCCGCCGGCCGAAATGCACTCAAACGGCAGATCACCGATGAGAAACACGCTGGGCGCCCCGCGGCGGACGGCCTCGCCCAGCGTAACCATCAGCGACAGCGGCGTGCCGCGCGTGCTCTCATGCCCCAGTAGCACCGTGCCCATCGAATCGCCGATAAGCAGCGAATGCACGCCGGCCGCTTCGGCCGCCGCGGCCGTGCGGAAGTCGTAGGCCGTCAGCATGGCGATTTTCTGCCGGGCGGCTTTCATGCGTCGCAGGTGATCCAGGTCTATACGTTGGGGTCGCGGGCCGACCATGAGCTACCTTCATTTCTTAAACTTCTTGTAGGCCGCTGTGCCGCGCTGGCCCGGCGGTCCGACAAAACGTTAAACGATACAGCCAAAAAAGGCGTCGCAAAAGCATCCTTAATCATACGGCTCGGGTCGCCTTCGAGGACGGCCTTGTGGTGGGGCGATAAAAGCGGCCCGCCGTGCGCATGAGCCGTCCACGGGCCGGTTTGCGCGTTTGCGAAATTCCGGCCGCTCAGAACGTAACCAAAACGGAGCGGTGGCCGATATGGCCGATAGGAGAATGCCCCTGAACATGCGCGACGGCTGATAACCGCGGCCGGCTGGAAGCCAAGTCCACAGGCTGGGCCCGGTATGTCGAAAGCGCCGACGGACTTTTGTCCGGAAAACTATGGAAGAAGCCCCGATAGATGTTTGCATTATCGAAGACGACCCCGCCCAGCGCGAGCTGTTGCTACGCCGCCTGCTGCGCGAGCAGCTCAGCGTCATTGAGGCTCACGACGGCCGGGAGGGGCTGGAGCAGATCCGGCGCCACCACCCGCGCGTGGTAATCTCGGACCTGGACATGCCGGGGGTAAACGGCTTTGAGCTTTCGCGCCAGGTGCGCTCCGACAGCTCGATCGACGACACTTACCTGATCGTGGTCACTTCGTCCGAGTCGCGCGAAGTACGACACCGGTTGCTGCACGCCGGGGCGGACGATTTTCTGGTCAAGCCGTGCGATCTGGTCGAGCTGGTGGCGCGCGTACGGAACGGGCTGCGCGTCCGGCAGTTGCAGGAGCGTTTGCGGCGGGCGGCGCTGACGGACGGCCTCACGGGGCTGTGGAACCATGCCCATTTCCGGAGCTTGTTGGATCGCGAGTTCGCCCGCACCCGGCGTTACGGCGGGGAGGTGGCGCTGATCATGCTGGACCTGGACCACTTCAAGGCCGTCAACGATACGTACGGGCACGAAGTGGGCAATCGCGTG
>JAAYXS010000767.1 GCA_012515775.1 Phycisphaerae bacterium | reverse complement strand
GACATCGCCAACATCATCCGCGGGATCATCCTGAAACACGCGTAGCTGGGCCAATGCTCGAAATCTACGTAGTAATCATCATTCTGATCGCACTGGTCTTTGACTTCAGCAACGGGCTGAACGACGCCGCAAACTCCATCGCCACCGTCGTCACCACGCGCGTGCTCAGCCCGCGCATGGCGGTGCTTTGGGCGGCGTTCTTCAACTTTGTGGCCGCCTTCGGCTTCCAAATGCACGTGGCCTCCACCATCGGCCGCGATCTGATACACCCATCCGTGGTCAACCCGCACCTGATCTTTGCCACGCTGGTTGCGGCCGTGGCTTGGACGTTCATCTGCACCAAGCGCGGCCTGCCGATCAGCGTTTCGCACGCCCTGGTCGGCGCCATGGCCGGGGCGGCGCTGGTCGGCGGCGGTTGGAGCGCGTTGGTCTGGTGGCAGATCGGCAAGATCGCCGCATTCATCGTGCTGGCGCCGCTGATCGGGATGTTGCTCGGGGCGGCGAACATGGTAGCGAGCATGTGGATCTGCCGCCGCATGGCCCCGCGCACCGTCGATGGCGTCTTCCGGGTTCTGCAACTTGTTTCGGCCGCGGTTTACAGCCTCAGCCACGGGTTAAACGACGCCCAGAAGACGATGGGCATCATTTTCGCGCTGCTCATCAGCGTGCCGTCGCTGCAAAGCTGGGCGACGCACGACGGCGATCCCAACTCGCAGCAACTGGCCTGGTGGATTATTTTGAGCTGTCAGGCCGCCATGGCCCTCGGCACCTACTTCGGCGGCTGGAAAATCGTGCATACCTTGGGCCATCGCGTAACCAAGCTGCGGCCCATCGACGGCTTCGGCGCCGAGACCGGCGGCGGCGTGACGATTCTGGCGCTCTCGCAATTGGGAATTCCCGTCAGCACCACGCACACGATTACCGGCGCGATCTTCGGCGTCGGCGCCGTGCGCCGCCTTACCGCAGTCCGCTGGAGCGTCGGCCAGAGTATCGTGATAGCCTGGGTGCTGACCTTGCCGGCCTCTGCCGCACTCTCGGCCGCCCTGTACTACGTGCTGCGATTGTTCGTCGCATAGGTCCCCGGGGCGGCACGGCCCGGCTCAGCCATTGCGTCAATCGCAATCCAAAGCGGTCAGAACAAAATGCCCGATAAGGAGCGGCAAGACGGTGCGTCGGCCCTGATTGCATCCCCGCCGCGGCGGGTTAGCATGGCGGGCATGGCGCAGCCATCCATTCCGAGTGCAGCCACCGGCGAGCCCGCGCTCCCGTTGAAATCCGCGGACGGCAGTGGCGACGGCCGGCCAGGCGTTACGCCCGCCGAGCACGCGCCCGCCGGAGCTGAACCGGCCGAACAACTCGGAAGCATGCTCGCGGGCAATCAGCCTGCCCGCCCCCCGCGCCATGCGGTGCGCGCCGCGCTGCTGCTGTTTCTGAATTTGCTGCTATTCAGCGGGCTATGCATCTTCATTCACTGGCTGCACGTGGCGCGGGCGTTCGATTTTTCCTGGCGTAGCTACATTGAGCCGCTGAAGTTCTGGGGCGAGCAGGCCCAGACGCTGAACGACTTCGTAATTTACCCCATCAGCGTCGAGCAGAACCTGATGCACGGCGTGGTGCTCGGGCTGCTGGTGGCTTCGATCGTGGCCGTACCTATTTCGGTCGCCATCCTCTACCGTTTCGCGTACGCGCTGCCGTTTATCGCCGCGGTGCTCGTTTTCGCGCACATGCCCTGGATGGCGCTGACGCTCGTGGGCTCGTGCATCCTGGCGGCCGTCAAGCCGTTCCGCCTCTCCTTTCGCTTCGGGGCCGGGCTGGTGGGCATATTGCCGGTGATCCTTTACCTGTACCTGGCTATGCAAGGGGCGCCGCAGCAGCTCGGCACGTACTCCTCGCCCGACCAGAAGCTGCTGCTGTCGGCTCCCTGGCTGCTTGCCATTTTGGCGGCTTGCGCGATGCTGGGAATCATCATGGCGTTCTCGCGCATTGCGAATTATCGCCGCGGCGCCGTGGCGCCGGTGATGGCGATCATGTTCGCCACGCCCGCCATTCTGTTTGCGCGCTACGTCGGCTTTGACGAAGTGAGCTACCGCGTGCTGGAGTCGGTGTATGGGCCGCGCGCCCCCATGTTTGCCACCCGCGACGTCAGCGGCGACATCTTCAGCCTGCTCGAGGAACGCTTGGAAAGCGCCGATCGCGAGCGCATGTTGAGTTGGTTCCTGTCGGATGCCAACAAACGCGCGGACCTGTTGCACCGGCTCGTGGGCCTCTTGCAGCGCGCCTTCCTGGCTGACCGCCGCGAGGCCTCGGAAGCCTGCCGCCGGTTCATCGCCGATCACCCCGGCAGCCGGTACGTGCCCTG
>JAAYXS010000122.1 GCA_012515775.1 Phycisphaerae bacterium | reverse complement strand
CACGCCAAGAGCACCTGCGCCGCCCTGGCCTATCCGTTGTGGTGCCTGTGCGAACGGCGCCGCCGCAACATCCTCATCATTACCCAGGAATCCTCGCTCGCCACCCAGTTCGTCCGCGACATTCGCGCCGAGTTGGAGAGCAACGAGGCCATCCTGGCCGAATACGGCGACATGTGTCGCCAGCCGGACTGCGCGCCGGTATCCAAAAAGCCGGCGCGAGCGGCGCGCCGCAAGCGCGGCGGCAAGTCGCCGGTCCCGCGGCGTCGCGGCAAGTGGTCCGAGAGCAAATTCATAACGGCCTGCGGCTTGGCGGTGCAGGGCAAAGGCTGCGGCACCAGCCTGCGCGGCACGCGCGTCGGACCGCAACGCCCGGACCTGATTATTTGCGACGATATCGAGAAAGATGATCTGGTCCGATCGCCCGAAGCGCGGCGCAAACTGGAATACTGGCTGCGGCGCGTGGTTATGCCGGCCCTGGCGCCGGAAGGCCAACTGGTCGTCGTCGGCTCTCTGATCCATTTTGACTGCCTCCTGGCGAATCTGGGTGATGAGAAGCGCTTTCCGCACTGGAACTACCGCGTTTACAAGGCACTGGAAGAGGAGCGCGGGCCGGACGGCACAATCCACCGCATAGCGTTATGGCCCGCCCGTTGGCCGGTAGAGAAACTGGACGAGGAGCGGGACCGCATCGGCGTGCCTGCTTTTCAACAGGAGTACATGGCCAATCCGATTGACGACTCGCGCCCGACGTTCAAGCCCGAATGGTTAAGGCGCTATGACCCGGCTGAGCTGGAAAACTGCGAAGAGCGACTAATCAACCTCATGGCAGTCGACCCGGCCACCGGGAGTGCGTCCGGAGATTTTTGTGCCTACTGGGTCGGCAGTGTCGATCAGACAAGCGAGATTATCTACACGCGTGAGCTGCTGCTGGAACGCACCGACATCAATGGCCAGGTGCAGCGGATCATGGAACTCTATCAGCGCTGGCGGCCCCTGCGCGTCGGCATCGAGACCGTGGGTTATCAGGTTGCGCTCAAGCACAACGTGGAGACAGAAAGCGCCAAGGTAAATGCTTACGTACCGGTCGTTAGCCTCAAAACTACTTTTAACAAAACAGCGCGCATTCAGGGTACTTCGCCGCTTTATCAGAACGGTAAGTTCAGACTTCCGCCCGTGCTCGATCCCGAGGCCGAATTGCAGTTTCTACAGTTCCCGCACGGCGCCCACGATGACGCGCCTGACGTTTGCGCCATGGGGATTGAATTAGCCCGTGAATTTCTGGGCAGACATACGGTTGAAGTGGTCAGTCGCCGCGGGAGCGGTTTGGATCGCCGGGGATGGTAACCCGCGTGCCCTCAAACAGCCGAATTGGCCTATGCCGCCGCTGTGAAGCCGTTTTTAGTTGCCGGGCACCTTGCGCCCGACTATCACCAGACAGTTCCCGCGACGGGCACCTCGAGGCGGGCGGTGTGTAGCCGTGCAGCGAAGAGCGTGCGACAATCTCAGGAGATATCAATGCACAAGGCAACAGCGTGGATTGTGGGGTTGGGCGTATTGATGATGGCGGTGGCCGCTTACCCGGTGATAGCTCAGAGCCAGGACCAACCCGGCCAGCGCCAGCCGGGCCAGCGTCCGGGCCAGTCAGGTCAGCCCGGTCAGTCGGGCCAGTATGGCCAGGCGGGCCAGCGCGGGCAGGCGAGCGACATGGCCAAGCCGCTGGTCAGTGCCAACGACTTCAAGCAGATGGAGCAGCAGCAGACGATTCCGCTCCTACAGGCGATTCAGTCAGTCGAGGCGCAGGGTAAGGGCAAGGCCGTCGCGGTAATCCCCGTACGCGACCAGAATGAGTTCCGCTTCAACGTCTATACGATGAAGGACGGGCAGCTCACATTGCACGAGATCGACGCGAAGACCGGCCGCGAGACGAACCAACGACCGACCAATGCGATTGCCGAGTTGGGCACGTCGCGCTTCGTTGGCCACGAGGAGATGGGCGGGCAGCGGC
Organism: Phycisphaerae bacterium; assembly: GCA_012515775.1. Classification (GTDB taxonomy): domain Bacteria; phylum Planctomycetota; class Phycisphaerae; order UBA1845; family Fen-1342; genus JAAYXS01. Next base: position 661 of record JAAYXS010000122.1, on the reverse strand, counting down.
AGCAACCCATCCCGCCACGTGGCGACCGTCCGGGTCCGGACCGTCCATGAGGTTTTTGCGTCTGCGTGGCCTAAGGCTGCGTTGAGGCTTTACATCCGGGCGGGCCGGCCTACGGGAATGGCTCGCCCGGTGCTCTCACGCTCCTGGAGAGTTGTAACGCCGCCGCACTTTCCCACAGCCACGCCGCGTGGGAAGGCGGGAAGCTGAGGAAAGTGGGAAGGAAGGAGCGGTTCGCGTGGCCGTGATTTAGAGCAGAAACAGCAATAGACCGCCGGCCAACGACAATACGGCAAGCGCTATCCCGACGATTCCGGCGACTGGTGGCCGACTGCCCGAGCTTAGCCCTAATGACAGCGTGCCGAATACCAGCGCGGCCAGCGCGGGCACGAACAACATGCACAGCGGCAGAGAAGCAATTCCCAGAGCGAGTGCAATCTGGGCCCGGCGACTCGACTTATAGCTGGGGATGGATGGCACCGCCTCGGCCGTGAACGGCGTGTGGCAGGCCGGGCAGCTATCGCAGTCCACCGGGCATGTTTCGGAACAGCGGGGGCATTCGATGACCTGCGTGCCGTCGGCGCGTCGAAAGATGCGCGGCGCCTGCAGGCCGCTGGCGGCGTAGGCGTGAATCGGAGTCGGGTCCTCGCCGCCGTCATCCAAT
>JAAYXS010000766.1 GCA_012515775.1 Phycisphaerae bacterium | reverse complement strand
TTCGAGGCCCTGCCGGGCGCTGGCGGCGGTGAACACGGTCGCGCGCCGTTCCTCCAGCACGCGTTTGACGATCTCCAGCGATGAGCGATCGTCATCCACAACCAAGACTTTGACGCTGTCGAGCCCGGCCTCAGCGCGCTCCGCGCCAAACGGCTCGCCCAGCGCGCGGAGCCTGTCCTGTGGAGCGCCGTCATCAACATCCGCCAGCGCCGGCAGGCTGATGGTGAACGACGCGCCGCGACCTTTGCCCGCACTCTCAACGCTGATTGTGCCGCCGTGCATCTCCACCAGCGAGCGCGCGATCGACAAGCCCAGCCCCAGCCCGCCATGCTTGCGGGCCGCAGAGGCGTCTTCCTGTCGAAAGCGCTCGAAGAGGTGCGGCAAAAACTCGGGATCGATGCCCTGCCCCGTATCTGAAACGCGAATCTCCACGCGCGAACCGTAGCGGCGCGTTTCGACTCGGATAAGCCCGCCGCGCGGCGTAAACTTCACAGCGTTCGACAGCAGGTTCCACACCACCTGCTTCAGGCGGTTCGGATCGCCGCGCGCCTGTCCGGCCGCGCGATCGAACGCTGTTTCCAGACGCAGCTCCTTGGCCGCAATATCCGGTTTGGCCGTTTCCAAGGCCGCCTCGACTACCGCCCCCAAATCAATGGTCTGCATGTCGAGCAACAATTTGCCCGAAGTGATGCGGCTCATGTCGAGCAACTGACTGATCAGGTCCGCCAAAACGCGGCCGCTGCCGTGGATGATTTTCAGGCCCTCGCTCACCTCCTGCGGCGTGCGTTCTGAGCGCTCGAGGATTTGGACCCAGCCCAGGATGATGTTCAGTGGATTTCGCAGCTCGTGCGAGAGAGTCGCCACGAATTCGTCTTTCAGGCGATTGGCGCGCTCCGCCTCGGTGCGGGCCGCCCGTTCGCTGGCCAGGAGGGCGTCGCGCTCCTCCTCGAGCCGCTTGCGGGTGGTGATGTCCAGCGCCGTGCCGATGAAGCGCACCGCATGCCGCTGCCCGCCCAATCCCTTGAAATAGGCCTGACCGATCAGATTGACCCAGTGAACGGAGCCGTCCGGCCAAACCACGCGGAATTCGGATTCGTAGGCTCCGGGGGAGGCCGAATCCAGCGCGGCATTGAACTCGGCCTCGACGCGCGCCCGGTCCGCCTCGTGCACGAGCGCAATGATCGTCTGGTACTCCACCCGGTCACCAAACGCCACGCCGAAAATGGAGCGGCAGCGCTGGTCCCAAAACATGCTGCCGCTTTCCGGACGGTAATCCCAGGTGCCCATGATGGCGGCGTCCAGCGCCGTCTCATGCCGCTGCGCGGCGTGCTGTGCGGCCGCATCCGCCTGTTGGCCCTCAGTCACGTCGGCAAAGATCGTGTATACCTGAGATGGCCGGCTCTGCCCGGGCCGACAGAGCGGAACAGCGTCCATGCTCAGCCAGCGGTAAGCCCGCGCATTGGGATTCCAGGTCGCGACCAAGGCGTCGTTAACTCTCTGCCCCGTTCTCAGCGCCATCAAGCCGGGATATTCCTGCTGGGGCAGCGGCGTGCGGTCCTCGCGCAGCATGTGCCATTCCTGGTCCGCCGGCGTCTTACCCAGCAGTTCCGCGGCGCTACGCCCCAGGATCCGTTCGGCGGCGGGATTCACTCCCACGATTCGGCCGTCCTGATCCTGTTGCATCACCCCCTGCGACATCGTCTCCATGAGTATCCGGCTCAGCTCCTCGCTGGCCGCGAGACGTTCTGCCGTGCGCCGCTGTTGCGAAATATCGGCGTCGGCGACTACGACGCTTCTCCTCCCGCGGGCGCGGCGCAGCGTCCACTTACTTCTGACGACTACCACCGCGTCGTCTTTGCGACGCTGCGTGAGCTCGCCCTCCCACCAGCCTTGCTCGCGCAGCGTTTCGTATATCTGCGAAAGTGGCTGCGGGAAGCGCGTGCGCAACAGCTCGTGGCAAACGCGACCTTCGGCTTCGTCGAAGTCGTATCCGTACAAACGGCGGCAACCCTCGCTCCAACCGAGAACGCGATCGTCCAAATCGCGAACCGAGACGTTCCCGAAATCCAACAAGTCACGCCCGGTGGGTCGCAGATGACTGAGTGACCTATCTCGGAAATGCCGTAGCCCGTGAGCAAGGCCGCATAGCAAGAGACTGCCGCCAATGAAAGCCGTCATCCCAACCACATGCTCCCACGCGGCGATACCCAAGGCGGCAAGAAGCCAACACTCAGCCGCTATGGCCGCCAGAAGCGTTGCCAAAAGGCCCGGCCCACCCCCCGCAATACTTGCCACCAGCGCAACTGCCGCACATAGGCCCGCCAGTGACAGCAAGCGCGTGTCCGGTGTGTTCGGCAGCCAGGATTGGGCCAAGCTAACCAGGGCGACCACGACCGCCGCGAACAAGTACCGCCACAAGCCAGTGATTGCGATGGTACCGAATATGCCCCGGGGCACACCTTCTCGCCTCGACACAAGAGTCGCCGAGCTACTGTCTACGACTTGAGAACTGTTCGGTGGCCACAAAGCGCTTTGCTCCTGCCGCCGACGGATGCGAATCCATCACCCAACCATGTCCGGTAGTTTATATTGGGTGAACGCCCATTTGGCAAGCCCCCTTCTGGCGATTTGTTAATTCGTTCATAGTGTTGTCATATCCTGAGACACACACGGTCCCGGATATTCACAATTCAGAGGATGACCGCAGTCCGCGTCACAGTTAGACTAAAGCCCTACATACGTTGTAATGCAGCCCATGAAGTGAATACTACAGATTCGGATATTCCTGTTACCTGATTGTTAATCAGTGCGGCATTAGTGCGAATTGCAGCAGTGACACGGCCGTTTCTCGCAGAAATAACATTGCTTGGTACTGCTGCTGTTCAACCGTCTGTTCGCCGTAAGGCGTCAGCTCAGACGTGCCATCCGGGACCTCGATCAGCTCCACAGTCTGGATAATCACCGGCTCCATCGGCAGATTGCTGAACCCGATTTCGTCGCGTGTGGGTACGGCGGCGATACTGTCCACCACATCCATTCCCCGCGTCACTTGGCCGAACACGGTGTAACCCGGCGTATTCAACGTCGAGTCAAGCTGCTTGTTATCGGCCACATTGATGAAGAACTGGGCGCGAGCCGAATCGGGATCCTCGCCGCGCGCCATGGCAATCGTCCCGCGCACGTTCGAAAGCCCATTTCCCGACTCGTTCAAGATGTTGGCGCGCGCCTCCTTCAGGTTCATGTCAGGAGTGTAACCTCCGCCTTGAATCATGAACGCAGGAACAACGCGGTGGAAAATCGTGCCGTCGTAATGACCGGCCTTGGCATACTGGATGAAATTGCCGACGGATACCGGCGCCTTTTCCAACTCAAGCTTGACTACAAATTCGCCCATTGATGTCGTGAACTTTGCGCCCGGACTCGTACCCTCCGTCATCATGTTCGGGCATCCTGCCACTTGGACCAAGAACACGCCCAACGTGCCAGCCATCAGGATGTTTCTCATACGATCCTCTCGACTCGCGCCGCCTCGCAGCGCCTATGCCCCCGCCAGACTCCCGTTCACCACTTCAATGCTATGCTACGGCCCCGGGGCGACTACCGGAGGCACAATAACTTCGGCAGCCCCTGACGTAATCCCTTGAAGCACCGCCGCCCGAGCTCCGTTGTTGTTGTTGTTGGAAATCAACCGGGCTTCGTAGATCGCAATTGGATCATATACAGCAGTCATACCAAAGGGCCCAAAGCGCAGGTTCTCCATCGCCCACTGCCGAATGCGTGTCTTAAGCGACGGCGGCACAAACACTACATCGCCGGGTCGCAAATCCGGATCCGGCTCACAACCGGACTGAATGGCCGCCAGGTCAAGCTTCACCTGCACCCGCTGGCCATTATCCAGCGTTCGCCACAACGTGGCGTCATCCGGTTCCAGGAAATCCACTAGACCGCCCGAGGCCGCGATCGCCCCCATAAGCGAAATGGTCGAACGCGTCGGCACCAGCACCGCGCCAGGGTTGTTTACCAGGCCGGCCACATACACAGCCGGATTGCCTTCGGCTTCAACTATCAGCGTATCACCCGGCTCGAGGGGCGGTGCTTGCAGCGCGCGACGCACATCGTTCTGGTCGAGGAAATCGTACACCACTTCCGGGCGCTCCGGGCGGATTGGTCGCAACCGCACGCGCAAAGAACTGGTCGGCCCAAAACTGCCCGCGCTCGACAAAGCGTAGAGAATGTCGCGCTGGTTCTGCGGCAGCCGCACCAGGCCCGGCGTCAGCGCCGCTCCCAGTACCAGTACCGTGGTGGCTTCCGGCCCGGCCACTTCCACGTAAGCCGACAAATCCCGAACCACCGCCGGCACGTGGGCCGCGATGACCTCACGCTCAAACTCGCCCAGCTCCAGCCCCGCGGCCTGGATCGGCCCCACCACCGGCAGCACAACCTTGCCGTCCTCGCCCACGCGCACCGGGATCATCGTCTCCGCGTAGCGGTCGGCCGTCGATAAACCGATCATGCGCACGACCAGCACGTCGCGCGGCTGTATTCGGTACCCGTGCAGTTCCGACAACTCCAGCTTGGCCGGTTCGACCGGAACGGGCGGACGCATGCTGGCCTGAGCCTCCAGCTCCGCAAGCTGCGCCATGCTGATGCGCCGATCAGCCTTGCAGCCCATCAGGCACAGGCTGACCAGCAACGCCGGCCACAGCACAGCGCGGCCGCATTTCCAGTTTGTCAACGACTTCGGCTTTGCGGCTGTCCAGACCCAGGGGCGTGCTAAATTTCGAACGTCATAGCCGTCGGGAATGCGTCCCACAATCCTCTCCTGACAGACCGTCGCGCAGCCGAGCGGCGCGGCGCTGACGGTTTCGATAGTTCGCCTGAATAAACTGTCCGGCCGCGCCCTAGCCGCGCCAGGCGCGCGCCCTAACACTCGAATTATTGGCTCGCAGGGCTGCGTTTTCCAAGTCTGTTATTAGATGATTAGCGTGTAAGAAGTGACAATTGTGTTAACTGGTGGCGGGGATTCTACTGAACAGAGGTATACACAGCATTTAAGATGCCACCAGAGGCAGGCCTTTCAAGGTGCGCTAAGTGTATGCGAGTCCGCCACATGGAATTGCAGCGCCAGCGTCCGCCGCCCACGCGGGTAATAGCGGATCTGCCGCACCTCCTCACCCCGCTTGACCGCCAGTTCAATCGGCTGATCCGGGTCTGCGTGCACCTTCGCCGCTACAAGCTGATCGCCTTCGCGCACGCCCGCCTTTTCCGCGGCCGAGCCGCGCACCAGCTTGCGCACGCGCTTGTCCTTGGCCGCCTTATTGGCGTCGAAGCCCAACTGGTACTCATAGACCTCTTCCAAGTCAGCCACGAATTCGGGCGCCAGCGCATCCCGCGGCACGGTGATGGTTTCCGCGGCTGTCACGTAGCGGTCAAACTCTGCCCCGAACCAGTCGCCCAGCACACGCACACCGACCTCGCGAATGGCCGCGTTTGAAAGCTCAAACTCGCCGGTGCGCCCCAGCGCGACCAGCGCCTTGAACAACCGGTCCAGGCCGTCAGGCGTGCCGCTGCCGCGCGCCATCCGGTGCCAACGCAGACCCAGCAGCACGCCGCGCTGATAGGGTATCTCGCCCACGCTGTCGCGCTCGCGCCAGTAACGCTCCGCTATTTGCTCATTCGTAGCATTCGCAGCGGGATTGTTGTGGTATTGCCGCAAGTGCCGGTTGATCCACTTGGCATAGGTTTTGGCGTCCCAGTGGCCGGATTCGTACAGGATTCGCAGCGAGTAGTATTCTGTGAACCCCTCGATGAACCAGTATACCAGCTTGTCGGGCGCGCCGGCCTTCAGAACCCCGCCGTTCCAGTGGTGGAACAACTCGTGCGCAAATAAGCTTTCGAACCCGTCGTTCAAGGTGCTGGCCGGCGCCGCCAGCAAATCGAAGCTGCGATAAAGCCCCATCCCCACCAGCCGTGAATCATTGGCCCCGATCGCCTCGCCGACCGGCACCGCTGCCACCAGCAGCCGCGGAAATTCGGTCTCCCCCATGAATCGGCATTCGTATCCGAGGATTTTGGCCGCCAGCGCGGCGAACTCGTCCTCCCGGAACCCGAACCGGTCAACCAGCGCCACCGTAATCGCGCGCCCTTCATTCTCCACGGTCCGCGAGACGATCCGGCCCGCAAAGTACACCGAGTCCCTGAGGTCGGTCGGCGTCAGCTCCTCCCCAGCCGCCGGCCCATCGCCCCACGAGCAGATCGCCGTCCAACGCGGCGGCAGACGCCACCGCAGGGTTACGTTGTACTTCTCCGGCATTCCGGCTCCGGCAATCGGCACGATCAGGAACGTGTTGCCCACGCCGTGAAAAAAAGTGCGCGTAGTCACCGGCAGGTGCGGCGCGTCCCAATCCAGCGTCCGCCGCCCGGGGTCGATCTCGTAGGTGCAGGTAATGGTCGCGTCACGCCCGTGCTGCAGCAGCCACACCGTCTCCTGCTTGCGCACCCCCGTCACGCCGCCACCGAATTGTAAATTCCTAATCAGCCCCGGCACGTCGTTAACCGTGCCCCAGCGCGGGGCGATGAACACCGCGGACAACGTGCGCCCGGCCGTGTCCCAGCTCATTTCCACCCGCACACCCCCTGTTTCCACCTGCGGCGCTAGTTCGTAGCGGACCACCTCTGAGTTCTGGCTCCATGCCGGCAAGCTAGTCAGCAGAAGCACGCACGCTAACGGATACGACATCTTCACCCCACCATTTACGTCGCTCACGTCCGGGAAAGCAAGCCGCAAAACTCATGCTGAAAAGTCCCCGCTAACGCAAATAATCTCACGCCGTGGCTTGCCTCCTCCAAGCCGCAGCCTGCCCGGTCGCCTGCGTCGGTAAGCCGCGCAGCTCGTCGAGGAAGGTAACGGACCATAAGCATGACCGCCGCCGACTTTCTCCCGATCAGCGGCTGGGATCACGTCGAGTTCTACGTCGGCAATGCCCGCCAGGCGGCACACTTCTACGAGAAGACCTTCGGCTTCGAGCCGGTCGCCAAAGTCGCCCTCGAAACCGGTTCACGCGACCGCGCCAGCTATGTCCTTAAACAAGGCGACATCCGTTTCGTCTTTACCAGCGCGCTTGTGCCCGATCATGAAATCGCGCGGCACTGCCAGCTTCACGGTGACGGCGTAAAGACCATCGCC
>JAAYXS010000121.1 GCA_012515775.1 Phycisphaerae bacterium | reverse complement strand
GCGGAGCCCAGGCCGCTCGACCCGCGCGTCCCTCCGCGAAAGAGAAGCGCGGCCTGCAAATTCTGCTGGTAGAGGACCACGCCGATACGGCGCGCATCATTTCGCAGCTTTTGAGAGCTGCCGGTCATTGCGTAACCACCGTGGGCACCGTGTCGGCGGCGCTGCACGAGGCCGGCAAAGGGGAGTTTGACCTGCTGATCAGCGATCTGGGTCTGCCCGACGGCAGCGGCGTCGAACTGCTGCAAAATGTACGAGCCGGCGGCAATGACCTGCCGGCTATCGCGCTGACCGGTTATGGCCGGGAGGAGGACATGCGTCGCACGCGCGAGGCCGGTTTCCACACCCACCTGACCAAACCAATCGATTTTGACCAGCTCCAACGCGCCGTGGCCGAAGCGGCCGTCGCAGCCGGGTAAGGGGGTTAGTTCCCGCCGCAGAAATTAATGCCTCCCTGAGATTACGCGCCTATCATCTGGCCGAGCTGCGAGTTGGAGTTGCCTCTGGGCAGGCGTTGGGCCGGGCCGGAGGGCGTCCTCTCGTGCCGTTGTTGTAGGCGAGCCGTGGCGCGCGTATGTCAGGTTTGAGAGGTGGTCGAAAGGCGGCAAAATGGCTCGGCCCGCCGTGGGGCTATGCCCTGGCCCTGGCCGCCACCGCGGTCGCCGTCCTGTTGCGGTGGGGGCTGCCGGGCGTGCTGGCCAACACGCCGTACTTGGCGTTCTATCCGGCCGTCGTGGTGTCGGCTGGGCTTGGCGGGTTGGGCCCAGGGATTGTCGCCACGGTCGTATCGGCCGTATGCGTTGACCTGTTTTTCGATGAAGCGCCGGGGTTCGACCTGGGCGACCCCGTCTCGGCGAGCCGAGTGCTCATCTTCGTGTTGGGCGGGGTCGGAACGAGCCTCATCGCGGGGGTGAAATGGTCGATTCAGGAACGCGAACGGCGGCAGGCGCGTGAGTTGGAGGAGCTGGTTGAGCTCACCGATCTCGGTCAACTGTTCATTTGTGACGAGCAAAGTCGCATCACGCGCTGGAGCGCGGGGTGCGCTGAGCTTTACGGGTTTACGTCGGAGCAGGCGGTTGGGCGCGTCAGTTACGAATTGCTCCGGGCCCAGTTTCCCCGGCCGTTGGCAGAAATCCAAGCTGCGTTGTACCGCGACGGCCGCTGGGAGGGTGAGATAATCCACCATCGCAGCGACGGCCGCCCGGTAACGGTGGTCGCCGTCTGGGCGCTGCACCGCGGCGAGGGGCGGGCGGCGCCGGCGATTCTGAAGGTGAACATCGACGTCACCGAACAGAAGCGCATCCAGGCGAGTCTGCGTGAAAATGAGCAGCGCCTGCAGGCTAGCTTCGACAACGCGGCCTTGGGCATTCTGGAGGTGGACGAGCAGGATCGCGTCATCACGGCGAACCGGCGCGTGTGTGAGCTGCTGGGCTACGCCCGGGAGGAGTTGATCGGCCTGAGCGTGCACGAATTGACCGCGCCGGAGGATCGTTCGCTCAGCGATCAACTGAACGCCGAGCTGCACGCCGGGGCCCGCGAGCGGCTGGATTATGACAAGCGCTACCTGCGGCGCGATGGCTCGCGCGTTTGGGTACATGTGACGGTTTCGTCCATCCGCGACGAGCAGGGACGGCACCTGCGGTCCATCGGCACGGTCGAGGACATCAGCCAGCGTAAAGCCGCGGAAGAGGCCTTGCGCGACTCAGAACGAAAATACCGCACGGTCGCCGACCACACTTACCACTGGGAGTTCTGGCTCGCGCCGGACGGACGATTCCTATACAACTCGCCATCGTGCCGGGAAATTACCGGCTACGAACCTGAGGCGTTCGTGGCCGACCCGGACTTGTTGCCCCGTATCATTCACCCGGAGGATCGCCCGGCCTATCGCGATCACCGCGGCGAGGCGCTCGAAGGCTGCGCCACAGATGAAGTCGAATTCCGGATTGTTCGCCGCGACGGAGCGGTGCGCTGGGTCGGTCACGCCTGCCAGCCGGTGTACGACGTGGATGGCAAATACCTGGGCATCCGCGGCAGCAATCGCGATATCACTGAACAGAAACGGGTCGAGCACGAGTTGGCCGCCGCCAAGCTCAGCGCGGAGCGCGCCAAAGCCGCGGCGGAACGGGCCAACAAGGCCAAGGACCACTTCCTGGCGGTCCTATCGCACGAGCTGCGCACGCCGCTGACACCGGTCCTGGCTGCGGCGTCCATGCTCGAAGGGAGCGGCGAGTTCGACGCGGAGACGCGCGAGTCTCTGGACATCATCGCTCGCAACGTCAAGCTCCAAGTCCGTCTGATCGACGATCTCCTGGACGTATCGCGCATCACGCGCGGCAAGTTGCAGCTCAAGCGGCGGCCGGTCGAGCTCCGCGGCATCCTGCGGCGTGCGGTCGAGGTTTGCGGGCCGGACCTGACGGCCGCGCAAGTGCACCTGGACTTGGACTTTGAGAATGCCTCTCAGGTGGTCGAGGCCGATCCGGCCCGCCTGCAGCAGGTGTTCTGGAATCTGCTCAAGAATGCCATCAAGTTTACGCCGCCCAGCGGCCGGATTGGGGTGCGCGCCTGGGGCGAGGGCAGCCAGGTGGCCGTCGAGGTCTGCGACACGGGCATCGGCATCGAGCCGGCTTTGTTGACCCAGATTTTCGAGCCCTTCGAACAGGGCGAACCGGGCACGACCGGCAAATTCGGCGGGCTGGGATTAGGACTGGCGATCAGCAAAGCACTCGTTCAACTGCACGGTGGAACCATTGCGGCCCACAGCGGCGGGCAAAATCAAGGGGCGACCTTCACGGTGCGCTTGCCGATCCATACGGACCAGCAGGCGACCGAGCCGGGCGACCCGGCGGGCTCTGTGGGGCGGGCCGCCGATCATGGCTCGGGCGGGCGGCTGCGCGTATTGCTGGTCGAAGACCACTCGGACACGGCGCGCATTCTCTGCCGGCTGCTGAAGCGCGCGGGGCATGAAGTGGCGCTGGCGGGCGATATTGCCAGCGCGATTTCCGAAGCGGCCCAGCGCCGCGAGTTCGACCTGTTGATCAGCGACCTCGGGCTGCCGGACGGCAGCGGCCTGGACCTGCTGCGCGAGCTGCGCGCCCGCGGCAACCCCATTCCGGCCATCGCCATAACCGGCTACGGCCAGGATGAGGATCTGCGCCGCACGCGCGAGGCGGGCTTTGTGGCGCACCTGACCAAGCCGATCGAACTGCGGCAGCTAGAGAATGCCATGGCTTTGCTGTTTGAACAGCGGCGGGACGGGCCGCCGCGCGTCTGCGACGCAGCAGAATGCTAGTTGCCAGGTGCTGAATGCCAAATGCAGAATGCGAGCATATATCATTCAGCGTTTGTCATTCGCTTAGCCGCCGGCCAGCAACGCCACAAACGGATCGATATCGAACACGTTCACCATCCCGTCGCCGTTAGCGTCGGCCAGCAGGTAGTCACAGGCGGGAAACAGCAAGGCATAAACGGCCGCATCCGTCAGCGCAAGCACGAACGGATCTATATCGAAGACGTT
>JAAYXS010000765.1 GCA_012515775.1 Phycisphaerae bacterium | reverse complement strand
TGACCGAGATGTTCACCACGGCGCCGAGGCGGCTGCTGAGACCGGCCGCGTCGAATTGCTCCCAGCCTTGGACGATCAGTACCATGCCGACGAACATGCCGGTCAGCATGACCACTGGTACGGAGCGTGTGCCGATCGCGTAGCACTGTGGCAACAAGCGGCCCCAGCCGCGGCGCGTGGCAATGTCCACCGGGGCATACGATATGGTGCTCGCCCCGAAAAGGCAGAAGTCGCCAAAGGCGCCCAGCACGCCCAGCGTGTGTGCGCCGAGCTGGTCGAGCCAGCGCAGAGCCAAGTTTGAGGGCTGCATGTTAGATCCGCTTTCTCGGTCTCGCCCGTGCGGGGCGGGCGGTCGAACGTGCAACCCGGCCCCGCAGCCAATCTAAAGCGTTTAGCGTATCCAACTCGACGCCGGAATGCGACATCGACTATACTGCCCTGGGTTTTTTAGGGCCCGATTTGGAGGTCGGGCGGCGAGACGCTCAAGGATGGATTCGCATGTCCCGCGCGGACGAGCGAAAGGTGGTGCTGCGCTTCTGCCTGGCTACGGCGGGGTTGTTGGGCTGTGTCTTCGGCTGGGTCTGCCTCCTAAGCTTCAACACGGCTGATCCCCCCAGCACAAGCGTTTGGCCGCAGAACGATCCGGCCGCGAATATGTGCGGGCCGACGGGGGCGGTCATCGCCTACTACCTGTTCTGGTATTTCGGCGTGGGGGCCTACGCGCTGCTGGCGCTGGCCACCATGGTGGCGCTGGCATGGTCGCGCGGGTTTCTGCTGAGCGACATGTGGTTCCGTTTGCTGGGAGTGGCGACGGTATGCACTGTCGTGAGCGGCTGGGGGACGCTGCTGCTGGATGCGACTGATCGCTGGCTGCTGTCGGGGCCGGGCGGCGTGATCGGGACGGTAGTGGCCAACACCGCCGTCAGGTTTCTTCAGGTGGCGGGTACGCACCTCGTGTTCGCTTGCGTCTTCGTGGTGGGGTTACTGCTTGCGGGCGATGAGTTTGTCGTGCGTTTCTTCCGCGGGCTGAGCTGGACCAGCAAGCGTTCGGTGCCGATGTTGGCGCGGGGCGGCACTGCAATCGCTAAAGCCGGCGCGGCTCTGACCGCCGGCGTGGCCGACGGGGCAATTCAGCTTGGGCACCGCCTCGGTGGCAACGGCCAATCCAAAGCCTCGACTGCTGGAGCGGTCCCCAAGAGCCGCCAGCCGGCGAGGCCCGAACTCGAGGACGACGAAGAGCGGGGCGCGGAGGAGAAGAAAGACGGTCGTGAGACGCGGAAGAGTGAGTCGTTGGCCATTCCGCCCACTCAATTCACGTTTGACCGTAAGCCGGACCGAGCCGGCAAGAAGTCTGAGCCGAGTGAAGATGTGGGCGCGCCCCTCTTAACGAGCGAGGCGCGAAGCGTCCCCTGGCCGGCCGCTGGTGGCGCGGTGCGAACCAAGACCGGCACGAGCAGTCCTTCCGTTCGCACCCTGGCGGAAACCGCGCCGGCCACGGCAAAGGCGGAGACCGCGCCGGCCGCGGCGAAGGCGGCGGCGCCGGCGATCAAGCCGCCCGGCGAGAGCAGTTACCGCTTGCCGCCGCTGAGCTTGCTGGAAGCGGCCCCGCCGGTGGACAAGGACTCGATCGAGCTACTTTGCCGCGAGAAAGCCTACATCCTCG
>JAAYXS010000120.1 GCA_012515775.1 Phycisphaerae bacterium | reverse complement strand
GTGATGCTGGTGACGCCGATCGGCGGAGCGGACATGCCCGTAGTTATCTCGCTCATGAACTCGTATTCGGGCCTGGCGGCGATGACCACCGGCTTCGTGCTGGATAACTACGCCCTGATCATCAGCGGCTCATTGGTGGGCGCGTCGGGCATCATCCTGACGAAGATCATGTGCAGCGCCATGAACCGCTCTCTTCTGAACGTCGTCGCCGGCGGGTTCGGGCAGGAGATAACCGCTGCGGGCGAGACATCCGGCGGCGAGCGCACAGTGCGCAAGATGGACGCCGAAGAAGCGGCGATGGTGTTGGAATCGGCGCAGAAGGTCTTCATTATTCCCGGCTATGGCATGGCCGTCGCCCAGGCGCAGCACGCCGTGGCCGAGTTGGGCGACATCCTCAGAAAGAAGGGCGTGGACGTGCGCTACGGCGTGCATCCGGTGGCCGGGCGCATGCCGGGGCACATGAACGTCCTGCTGGCCGAGGCCAACGTCCCGTACGAAATGCTCTCCGATCTCGAGTTGAACTCGGAGATGGAGCAGTGCGACGTGGCCTTGGTGATCGGGGCCAATGACGTGGTCAACCCGGACGCCCGCCGCCCCGGCAGCCAGATCGCCGGCATGCCGATCTTCGACGTCGATAAGGCCCGCACGGTCATGGTCTGTAAGCGCAGCTTGAATCCGGGCTTTGCCGGGATTGAGAACGAGCTGTTCTTCAACCAGAACACGGTGATGCTCTTCGGCGACGCCAAGAAGATGGTGACCGGCATCGTCAGTGAGCTGAAAGGCAAGTAGCGGCTGCGCAGGCGGCGCGCCGAACGGGCGGCTGGTGCGGAATGAGCACGGCCCGCCCCGGGCACTTTTTTCGGTCGTGTCGAACGGGGCCTTGAGCGAGGCCGGTGCTGATAGGACCGTCCGGTCTGGCGGCTGCGTTGAAAAGGCCTGATTGCAGTCTCGATTGCACCCGGACGATAACACCAGCATCGCCAGGGGCGCTTGTCATGACGCTCGATCTGCAGGAAGTAATCGCGGACTGGAATGCCGAACCGGGTGAAATCAGCGCGCGGCTGATCGTCGGCCGCGACGGCGGCGAGTTCCTGCAGCTCCGGGTCGACTTGGGGCTCATGCAGATGTTTCCCGAGGGTCGCCCGGATGGAAAGCGTCACCACGGCCTGCCGACCGTGCTGGACTACGTGGAGCACGAAGCCCGGCTGGGGCGCGTGCAAGTCGCGGAGGAAGATGCGCGCGAGCTGCAGCGCGAACTTTACCAGATGAACTACCGCCGCCTGGCCTCGTCCAGCCTGGTCGAAGATTGTCTCATGCACAAAGACGTCGACAATGCCCGCCGGCACGTCGAGCGGGCGCTGCGCGATATCGACGGTTGCCTGAGGCGCATTGACGTCATTGAGCGCTGCGGCCGATCCGGCGGCGTTGTGCTCCGCCCCACGCTGACCTTCCACCGCGGGCGACTACGGGTGCAGCGCGCGATTCTGGACGACCGCTACGAGGATGCAATTGATGAGGCGTTGCGCGGGCGGTGCGCTCTGGAGGAGGTTCTGGAGGAGATGGGGTATGAGGAAGAACAGCGCCGCAGCGACCCGGGCGTCGTCTTCCTGCACGCGCTGGCACAGCGACTGCGCCGCGAATACGGCATCGACTTAACGCTTACCGAACGCCTGAACGCGGCCGTGGCGGAGGAGGATTACGCCCTTGCGGCCGAATTGCGCGAGGAACTGAAGCGGCGCGCCGCCACCCGCCCCAAAGCCCGACCAGAAAACGAAACTAACCCCTGAGCCTGCTCGATTCTCGACGCAAGCGCATCTCAGTATTGATTGGTGACTTGCGGCTTGCACGTTCCGGCAGCGCCGGCTTGTTAGGGCCGGCGCCGCCGGTATGCGATCGGTCGGAAAACCGCGATTCGGTCTAGACGACCATGTCCTTGAGGCCCTTGAGCGGGCGAATCTTGACCACTTTGCGGGCCGGCTTGGCTTTGAACATCATTTCCTGGCCGGTGAAGGGATTAACACCCTTGCGGGCCTTGGTCGCGGGCTTGACGATGACATTGATTCTCATCAGGCCGGGGACTGCGAAAGTCTTCGGGCCCCTGGTCAGATCCTTCTTAATCATCTCACTCAGGCCGCCGAACAGGGCCGCGACCTGTTTGCGTGTGATGCCCGCCTGCACGGCGAGTTCGCTGTAGATCTCCGACTTGGTCCGGGGCTTTCCTGCCCCGCCTTTCTTCGCTGCCTTAGCCATCCTTGCTCGTCCTCCCGGGCTCATGCGGCGCTTGCGGCGCCGGGCCCGTTACTGCTGTTACGAACGCGCATTTCCCATTCCGTTCGCAAGCACCACTGCCTGCGCTCAAGCTGGGTTTTTGACCGCGCCACGGAAGTACACAACTTTTTGCACGAAATTCGCGTTCCGTCAAGGGCTTCATGTGCAAAACGTGCAGAAAACTCGGGCTTTTTGCGACTT
>JAAYXS010000764.1 GCA_012515775.1 Phycisphaerae bacterium | reverse complement strand
GTGCGCGTGACGCCGGTTTCTTCCGCGATGATCTGCTGCGTGCGGAGGGCGATCTTGACCGCGTTCTCGGTGGGCAGCGCCAGCGTCTCGTCCATGCTGTTGGTGTGCAGGCTCTGCGTGCCGCCCAAAACCGCGGCCAGGGCCTGGTACGCAACGCGGATAATGTTGACCATCGGCTGCTGCTCGGTCAGCGAGACGCCGGCCGTCTGGCAGTGGCAGCGGCACCATAGGCTGCGTTCGTTCTTGGCCCCGAAGCGGTCGCGCATGATGGTCGCCCACAAGCGGCGCGCCGCGCGGATTTTGGCGATTTCCTCGAAGAACTCGTTGTGGACGTCCCAGAAGTAGCTCAGGCGTGGAGCGAAAGCATCCACGTCCAAACCGCGCTTGATCGACTCTTCGGTATAGCACATGCCGTCGGCGATCGTGAACGCCAGTTCCTGCGGGGCCGTCGCGCCGGCTTCGCGAATGTGATAGCCACTGATGCTGACGGTGTTCCACTGCGGCAGGTGCTGCGTGCAATACTCGATAGTGTCGATTACGAGCTTGACACTGGGCGAAGGCGGAAAGACGAATTCGTTCTGAGCGTGAAACTCCTTGAGGATGTCGTTCTGCAGCGTGCCGCGCAGCCGGTCGAGCGCTACGCCCTGTGAACGCGCCACGCAGATGTAGAACGCCAACAGGATTGCGGCCGGGGCATTGATGGTCATGCTGGTGCTGACCTCGCCCAGGTTGATCCCGTCGAAGAGGACTTTCATATCCTCCAGCGAGCTGATGGCCACACCGCACTTGCCGACCTCGCCCAAGGAGAGCGGATCATCCGAGTCGCGGCCCATGAGCGTGGGCAGGTCAAACGCGGTCGACAGCCCGGTCTGCCCGTGTTCGAGCAGGTACTTGAAGCGCTCGTTGGTGTGCCGCGCGTTGCCCATGCCGGCGAACTGGCGCATAGTCCAAATTCGGCCGCGGTACATGTCCTTGTGCATCCCGCGGAGGTAGGGGAACTCGCCGGGGAGGCCCAACTGCTGGAGGACCTCCAGGCCGATGTCATCCAGAGTGTACAGCGACTTGATCGGGATGCCGGACATCGTGGTCGGGTCGCCGTTGCGGCGCGCCTCGGGCGGCGCGGCGTTGTCGGCGGCCAGCGGCGTAGTCGCGCCTAGTCGAGCTACTTTGCAGCTCATGTAAACATCTCCTGCCCGGTGTGTAGGTTCGTCCCGCACGGCGACTGGCCGTGGCAGGTGCCCGCACGTGCGATCGCGCGGATAGACCTCTGGAATTCAGTGGCTGCCATTCTATCCGATTTAAGCGGGCCAACAAAACCTGGCAAGCACGCTGCCTGCCCCCGCTCTTTTTGGGGAGGCGGCGGATTGCGGCCTCGCCGCGGCTGCTTTAGAACTTCACCTGGTGCAGAAATTGTCCCTGTTCAGATTGCCCAAGCCGACCAGTATGACGCTCAACCTGGCCCCCATGGTTGACGTTCTGATGTGTCTGATCATCTTCTTCCTGCTGGCGAGCAAGCTGGTCACCGCCGAGCACTTTCCGGTCAAGCTGCCGTGGGCCGTGGCGGCGCGGGAGGTTGAGACGCACGACCTCGGGGCGCGGGTCACGATAAACGTGCGCCGGGCGGACGGGGCGGATGAGCACGCCGAATATGTGGTTGTCGATTGGACCGGGCGGGATATCGCCGAGCGCGTGCTCCAGCCGGGCGAGTTGGTTGGCTTGCTGCGCAGCCGGGCGGCCCGGGCTGCGGCCGAAAACCAGCCGGTGCGCTGCGTCATTCGCGCAGACGAAGACGTGCAATACCAACACGTCGAGACGGTGCTGCGGGCCTGCGGCCTGGCAAAGGTTGGCAACATCGTTTTCAGCGTGAATAAGGGCAGTCAGCCGGAGGCCGCGTCTGTCATGCCCCTGGGCGTCGAGGGGGGTGGCTGATGCGGCGTTTCGAGCCGGCACGCGACTTCGCCCCTAATCTGGCACCCATGGTGGACGTGATCATGGTGCTGCTGGTCTTTTTCCTACTCGGGGCGTCGTTGAACCTCGTCAAGCAGGGTGTGTTGCAGACTGAGCTGGATCCGCGCAGCGGCCCCGGCGGCGGCGCGGCTGTCGAAGTTAATCCGCGCATCCGTATCGCACTGCGAGCGGCGGGCGACGCGCAGGGGGCCGGGGTCGAACCCGACGCCCCGCGCATCCTCCTCATGGATGATGCGCTGCCGGAGAACACGT
>JAAYXS010000763.1 GCA_012515775.1 Phycisphaerae bacterium | reverse complement strand
TAGCGTCTCGATCTGCGCTTCGGTCAGCAAGCCGCGCTGGGCGGCGATCTGTCCGAATGGCAGGCGGCTGACGCGCTGCTCGTCCAGAATGCAGTCAATATCCTGGCAGGAAAGCAGGCCGTGGCTGAAAGCGATTGATCCGATCGGTTCGGCTGACGCATGCAGCCGTTCCAGGGCGGCACGAAGCTTATCGGGCGAGATTACGCCCTGCTCGGCGAGGTACTCCGGGAACGCTTTTCGCAATGTCGCTTCCTTTTGTGGCGATGTAATGTCGGTCCCAGGTGCTAAATCGACCCAAACAGGCAGGGGGGTGAATCTATTGGGAGGAGCCCGGTCGGGCGCCGGGGCGGCCGGGTTGGCGTACGCGTGTTTATCGGCCTGGCACCGACCTTATCCTCGGTTTTCCGGCAATGTCATGCGCGGCCAAGTCAGCGTAGCGGGGCTGTCAGCGCTGGGACGCGAATTGCTGCGAGATGGCTTCTTCGAGTTGCTCGAGTTCGACCGGCTTGGTCAGGTGCTTGGAAAAACCGGCCGCGCGCGTGCGCTGGATATCCTCCTGCTGGCCGTAACCCGTGAGCGCGATTGCGGGTAGCTCGTAGCCGCGCCGACGCATTTCGCTGACCAGATCGACGCCGCTGCCGTCGGGGAGGCCCAGGTCGCTGATAAGCAGATCGAATTTCTGTTGCCCGAGCCGCTCCAGACCGGTGCGAATGTCGCCGGCGGTTTGGACCGTATGTCCGATCGACTGCAGGAGCCAGGTGACGATTTTCACCGTGTCGGGGTGGTCCTCGACGAGGAGAATTTGGAGGCTGCCCGCAGGCGCTGGGCGCGGCGCGGCGCTGGGTGGCGCGCCAGCCTGCACAGCCGGTTGCTCCGCCACCGGCAGGCGCACGGTGAAGGTTGACCCGTGGCCCTTGCCGGGGCTGGTGGCGGTAATGGTTCCGCCGTGCACCTCGACCAGGGCTTTGCAGATTGCCAAGCCCAGCCCCAGGCCGCCGAACTGACGGCGGTGGGTGTGCTCGGCCTGCTCGAAGGCGTCGAAAATGCGCTGCTGGTCAGCCGGCTCGATTCCCGTGCCGGTATCGGCGACTTCGGCGACGACGTAACTGTTCTCGGCGCGACAGCGGACCGCCAACTTACCGCCGGGCGGCGTGAACTTGACGGCATTGTTCAGCAGGTTCCAGAACACCTGTTCCAGGCGTCTGGCATCGCCATGCACGGTTCGCGTTTGATCCAAGTCGAGGCTGAGCTGCAGGCGGCGTGCTTCGAGGTCCGGGCGACACACCTCCAAAGCGCGCTCCAGGATGGTCCGCAGCTCCACCGGGCGGCGGTCCAGCTCGACTTGCCCGCGCGCGATGCGAGTCATGTCCAGGAGGTCGTCAATCAGCCGTGCCTCCATCTGCGTGTTGCGCCGAATTACGTCCAGCCCTTCGCGCAAGGCGGGGCTTAGGCTTACGTCGGCCGCGAGCATCGAGGCCGTCGCCAGTACGGGCGTCAGCGGGGTACGCAGCTCGTGCGACAGCACGGCCAGGAAGTGATCCTTGGCGCGATTGGCGGCGTCGAGTTCTTCGGCGCGGCGCTTCAACTCCGCATCCAATCGTTGGCGAGTAAGGGCCAACATTGCCTGGTCAGCCACGGCCCGCACGACGTCCAACTCATCTTGCGAGAAGCTCGTGCGACTGCGGGTGCCCAACGAGATCGACCCCCAGAGGCGATCGCCCACTAACGGGTAGCAGGCGTACGCCTGCAAATCGAGGGTGCGTAGCAGGGCGGCTTTGGGATTGTCGTCCGCCTGCACGTTCTGAATCACAATGCTTGTGCGCCGTTGGGCCGCCGTCGCGCAAACGGTTTGCCCAAGCTCCACCAGGTCGATGGCGCGCCTGGTTTCGTCGTCCAGACCGCGGGCGCAATGCATCTTCAGATGCCGTTGACCCTCGGTGAGCAGGTAGCACAAGTAAACCTCGGCTTGCAGGTGCGCGGCCACCGCGTCCAGTATTCCCGGCAGTTCCGCGAGTGGATCACTTGTTACGAGCAACTGGGTCGCCGTCCGCGCCAGCAGTCGCAAGCCATCGGCATGGTGCCGGATTTCCTGTTCCGCATGCTTGCGATGTGTGATGTCTTGAATGATGCCGGCCGTGCCGACCGGCCGCCCAGTCGCGTCGTGCATTCGCCCGGCGGTGACTTCGACCCAGATCACCCGCCCATCTTTGCGTATATAGCGCTTCTGGCCGCGGTAGGTGTGCATC
>JAAYXS010000762.1 GCA_012515775.1 Phycisphaerae bacterium | reverse complement strand
GGCGGCTATTCGGGGCGATCTCAGCGCGCCGGGATTCCCAGGCTGCTTGTGCCGGACCAGTTGCCAGATCGCCGCGGCCTTCGCATCATGACGTGTGCCAGCGCGAGTTCAATGACGGTCCGCAACTAGCACCCGCCTCTTGCGGAGGTTTTATCATGAACGCGAATCAAACCGGAGCTGCGGCAGACCGGCCATCGGCACCCCCGACGACCGCCGGCCCCCTGCCGCCGCCAGAAACGTCCGCGACCTGGGCGACCGTGATCGGGGTCGTGGCGATTGTACTTGGAGTCCTAGGCACGTTCGGCGGCATTTGGGGCATACTGAGTCCACTGCTGATGCAGTATTTTGACCAGGTCATGCCCGGGAACGTGCATGTCACGGAAACAACGCGTGCATGGGCTGCATGGACTATTTCACTTTCGGCAGTGGCGGCCGTACTGGGCCTACTGCTGCTGGCGGGCGGCGTCGGGCTGGTGCGGCGCCGGCATTGGAGCCGCGCGGCGCTGATATGCTGGGCCTTGCTTAAGATCATACTCGCAGTGGCAAACGGGTTGGTGGTCTGGGCCGTGCAGCAGCATGCGCTGCAGGAGCAATCGCGTATGATGGGGCCCGGCTTCGCGCCGGGCGGTCCGGGCGCCACCACAGTGGAGGCCGTCGCGGTTCTCGGTATGGCCCTCACGATCCTGTGGGGCTGGGCGCTACCGGTGTTTCTGCTTATTTGGTTCTCGCGCCGGTCCATCAAAGCGCAGATGGCGCAATGGCGCTGACTGACCACTAATGACTGATAACTGAGAAACTGCAATGCGCTGCAAGCAATGTGATTACCGCTTATGGAATCTCACCGCCCGGCGCTGCCCGGAGTGCGGGACGCCCTTTCTGCCCAGCGAGTTCGAATTCGTCCCCAACAGCGTGCAGTTCTGCTGCCCGCACTGCGGCCAGGCGTACTACGGCACGGACGCGAAGGGGCACCTCGTCCCGCCGGCGTTCACCTGCGGGCGCTGCGGCGCGGCTATTCAAATGGACGAGATGATTCTCCTGCCCGCCACCGGCTTGCACGAAGAGCAGACCAGAGTATCGCGCATGCCGTGGTTGGATTGGAGAAACCGCGGGTTGGTCAGGGCTTGGCTGGCGACCGTTGGGGCAGCGCTGACAACGCCCGGGCGGCTGATGCGCTTACTGCCCGCGGACGCCCCGATGTGGCCGGCGCGTGGCTTCGCGCTGCTCACGCTCTTTGTGACCGCGACCGTCGCTGTGGGGCCGTTCATGATTTTCCCACTGGTTGTGTCGCCGCGCTCCGGTGCAGTGCAAATCTTGTTGGGAACGGTCATCGCGCTTCTGATCGCATTCGGATTGCTAAGTCTGACGACACTGGTGTGGGGGCTGGTTACACACGGTCTGCTGCGCCTCACCGGCAGAACGGCCGGCAATTCCGGCCGGACCATGCAGGCGATCTACTACAGCACGGGGGCAAACATTTTGACGGCCATACCGTGCCTGGGGGTCTACCTGGGGTGGATCTGGTGGATGGTAAGCGCGGTGCTGATGGTGCGTGAGGCTCAGCGGGTACATGGCGGGCGGGCGGCCTTGGCGGTCGTGCTGCCTCCGCTGCTCGCGTTAAGCGGTCTGGTAGGGGGGTACGTCTACCTGTTCGTGGCTGTGTTACGGGCGCCATCAACCGCCGCCAGCCCAATCT
>JAAYXS010000761.1 GCA_012515775.1 Phycisphaerae bacterium | reverse complement strand
GGCGGCTATTCGGGGCGATCTCAGCGCGCCGGGATTCCCAGGCTGCTTGTGCCGGACCAGTTGCCAGATCGCCGCGGCCTTCGCATCATGACGTGTGCCAGCGCGAGTTCAATGACGGTCCGCAACTCTAGCACCGGCCTCTTGCGGAGGTTTTAGCATGAGCGCGAATCAAACCGGAGCTGCGGCAGACCGGCCATCGGCACCCCCGACGACCGCCGGACCCCTGCCGCCGCCAGAAACGTCCGCGACCTGGGCGACCGTGATCGGGGTCGTGGCGATTGTACTTGGAGTGCTAGGCACGTTCGGCGGCATTTGGGGCATACTGAGTCCACTGCTGATGCAGTATTTTGACCAGGTCATGCCCGGGAACGTGCATGTCACGGACACAACGCGTGCATGGGCTGCATGGACTATCTCACTTTCGGCAGTGGCGACCGTACTGGGGCTACTGCTGCTGGCGGGCGGCGTCGGCCTGGTGCGGCGCCGGCATTGGAGCCGCGCGGCGCTGATATGCTGGGCCGTGCTTAAGATCATACTCGCAGTGGCGAACGGGCTGCTGGTCTGGGTCGTGCAGCAGCAAGGGCTGCAGGAGCAATCGCGCATGATGGGGCCCGGCTTCGCGCCGGGCGGCGCGGGCGCCACCACAGTGAAGGCGGTCACGTTTTTTAGTCTGGCCTTCGCGATCCTGTGGGGCTGGGCGCTACCGGTGTTTCTGCTGATTTGGTTCTCGCGCCGCTCCATCAAGGCACAAATGGCGCAATGGCGGTAACGGACAACTAAAGATTGACAACTGAGAACTCGGAATGCGCTGCAAGCAATGTAACTACCGCTTGTGGAATCTTACCGCCCGGCGCTGCCCGGAATGCGGGACGCCCTTTCTGCCCAGCGAGTTCGAGTTCGTACCCAACAGCGTGCAGTTCTGCTGCCCGCACTGCGGCCAGGCGTACTACGGCACGGACGCGAAGGGGCACCTCGTCCCGCCGGCGTTCACCTGCGTGCGCTGCGGCGCGGCTATTCAAATGGACGAGATGGTTCTGCTGCCGGCCGGCGGCTTGCACGAAGAGCAGACCAAAGCGCCGCGCATGCCGTGGTTGGATTGGAGAAACCGCGGGCTGGTCAGGGCTTGGCTGGCGACCGTTGGAGCAGCGCTGACAACGCCCGGGCGGCTGATGCGTTTACTGCCCGCGGACGCCCCGATATGGCCGGCGCGCGGCTTCGCGCTGCTCACGCTCTTTGTGATCGCGACCGTCGCTGTTGGGCCGTTCATAATTCTCCCACCGGTTATGTCGCCGCGCTCCGGTGCAGTGCAAATCTTGTTAGGAACGGTCATCGCGCTTCTGATCGCATTCGGGCTGCTAACTCTCACGACACTGGTGTGGGGGCTGGTTACACACGGTGTGCTGCGCCTCACCGGCAGGACGGCCGGCAATTCCACCCGAACCATGCAAGCGATCTACTACAGCACGGGGGCAAACATTTTGACGGCCATACCGTGTCTGGGGGGCTACGTGGGGTGGGTCTGGTGGATGGTAAGCGCGGTGCTGATGGTGCGTGAGGCTCAGCGGGTGCATGGCGGGCGGGCGGCCTTGGCGGTCGTGCTGCCTCCGCTGCTCGCGTTAAGCGGTCTGGTAGGGGGGTACGTCTACCTGTTCGTGGCTGTGTTACGGGCGCCATCAACCGCCGCCAGCCCAATCT
>JAAYXS010000760.1 GCA_012515775.1 Phycisphaerae bacterium | reverse complement strand
CGGGCGCACAGAATACGTTCCAGATAGAGTTGTTCTTCGACGGCCGCATAAGAATCAATTATCTGGAGGTGGGTATCAGTGACGGTCTGGCCGGGCTATCAGAAGGTCTGGGCCTGTCGCCCGATTATTTCGCCACGGATTTGTCGGAGATGGGCGCTTGTTATGCGTTGAACATTTCGCTGCCGAGCGGCGCGCCCGAGCTGCTGCCGCCGGGCGAAACGACGGCGATGAGCGTCCGCATTCGCAACGGGGCTGAATACTATGTTCCCGATTCGGGGATGCTGCACTACAGTTACGACGGTGGGCCGTTCCTGACTGTGCCGCTGTCGCACGTGTCGGGCGATATCTTCGAGGCCCTGCTGCCGCCGCCGAGCTGCGGCGACTCGCCGGCCTATTACTTCAGCGCGGCCGGCAGCCTTGAGTCGACCGTGTACTTCCCGCCGGGCGGCCCCGCCAACCCCCTGCGGGCCAGCGTAGGAACGCTGATCGTGCTGCTCGACGACAACTTCCAGAATGATCTGGGCTGGACGGTGTGGAATGATCCAACCCTGACCACGGGTGCGTGGCAACGCGCCGTCCCACTGTCCAGCGACACGATGGGCGCTCCACTGGAGGACTACGACGGCTCCGGCCGCTGCTTTGTTACTGATAATCGCGCCGCATCGGCCAGCGAGTATTTCGACGTCGACTTTGGTCCTACCATCCTGACTTCGCCCGTCGTTGACGCCAGCGGCGCCGCGGACCTGGTGCTGAAGTACGCGCGCTGGTTCACGTGCGACGACACGCTCCCGCCAGCTTTGGATTACTTGGTCAGCGAGGTCTCGAACGACGGCGGCAGCACCTGGGTGCGCATGCAACGCCTCGCGCCGTTCAACGGTTGGGTGTACGACACGCTGCACGTGGCGGATTACGTGCCGTTGACGGCGCAGATGCAGTTCCGCTTCAGCGTCGCGGACGTGCCGAATAACTCGACCACGGAAGCCGGCATCGACGCCGTGCTCATCAATTACGTGCGTTGCGACCTGGGCGGTTACGCGGTCGGCGACTTGAACTGCGACGGTGACGTCAATGTGTTTGACATCGACCCGTTCGTGCTGGCGCTCGTAGACGCCGAAGCGTATGCGCAAGCCTATGGCGACTGCGACCATATGCTGGCGGACGCAAACGGCGACGGCGAGGTGAACGTGTTCGACATCGACGCGTTCGTGCGGCTGCTGACCGGCGACTGATGGCCAGGCCGTGAAATTGAGAATTAGGTAGATCACGGGGCGGCGCGCGCTGTGCCGGCGCGCCGCCCCCTTGCTGGGGGGCAGGCCAAGCGTTGAACGCGCCGGCCGATTGCGCTAGTATCAGAAGCCGGCACGTGTTTCCCCCGGGCACGTCCGGCCGGGCGTCGGTTGCCAGCGCGCACCCAGACGCCCTGTTTCTTATCGCCGGCTGAGGGGTACGGGTTTTGCCCTGTCTTTAGCGCCGGCAAGCGCTGCGATCTGCCTTGCGAATCTGGGCGTTGACCCGGCCTTGCCCCGCGTGCGGCTCCAAGCCGGCGCAGGCGTTACAATCTGCAACGGCAGTTAATCGAACCGGAAAGGTCGTTCGCCGTAACAATGGCCGACTCGGCGCGTTTGCGCATCAACGAGATTTTCCACTCAATCCAGGGTGAGGGCACCCGGGCCGGCTTGCCCTGCTCCTTCATCCGCACGACCGGTTGCCACCTGCGCTGTGCGTGGTGCGACACGCAGTACGCCTTTTATGAAGGTTGCTGGCTGACGCTGGACGAAATCATCGAGCGCGTGCGGCGCTATGACTGCCCGTTGGTCGAGGTGACCGGCGGCGAGCCGCTTCTGCAACCGGCCGTGATACCGCTGCTGGCACGCCTCTGCGACGAGTTCGACACCGTCATGCTCGAGACGTCGGGGGCGGTTTCGATCGCGCCGGTGGATCCGCGCGTCGTGCGCATCATGGATATCAAGTGCCCCGGCAGCGGCGAGGCGGAGCGCAATTGCTGGGAAAATCTCGAGCTGCTGACCGCGCGCGACGAGCTCAAATTCGTGCTGCTGAACCGGGCCGACTACGACTGGGCCCGCGAGGTTCTGAAGCGCTACGACCTCAGCCGGCGCTGCCCGGTGCTCTTTGCCCCGGTTTTCGGCCAACTCACCCCGCGCGAGCTGGCGACGTGGATTCTCGCAGACCGTCTCAATGTGCGGCTCGGGTTGCAGTTGCATAAGCTGATCTGGCCGCCGACGATGCGCGGCGTGTAAAGGCGTAGTATCGCCCAGAGAGTTAAAGATGCATGTTCGTCTAGGCAGAACGTTCACGTTTGAGGCGGCGCATCGGCTGCCGACCTTTCCGGAAGGCCATAAATGCCGGCGCCTGCATGGGCACAGTTTCAAAGTGGAAATAATCCTCGCCGGGGACGTCGACGAGGCCAAGGGGTACCTCGTTGATTACGGCGAAGTTAAGGCCGTTTGCCAGCCCGTCTTTGACCGGCTGGACCACCAATACCTCAACGAGATCGAGGGACTGGAAAACCCCACGGCCGAGATGCTCGCCCGCTGGATCTGGCGGCAGGTACGGCCGAAACTGCCGCACCTGTCCGCGGTCATCGTCCGGGAAACGTGCAACACCTCGTGCGAGTAT
>JAAYXS010000119.1 GCA_012515775.1 Phycisphaerae bacterium | reverse complement strand
GGTTAGCTGGCTGTCTTCGCTGTGCCAGGTACTAAGTAGTTCG
Source organism: Phycisphaerae bacterium (assembly GCA_012515775.1). Classification (GTDB taxonomy): domain Bacteria; phylum Planctomycetota; class Phycisphaerae; order UBA1845; family Fen-1342; genus JAAYXS01. The sequence continues at coordinate 2,191 of JAAYXS010000119.1, read as the reverse complement.
CCGGCGGTGGTTACGAAGTAGATGTCGGGTTCCAGTTCGATAACGGCGTGGCGTCCATCCGGAGCGACGGCCAGAACGGCTCTTCCGATGTCAGATTTCTCCTCGCGCGGGGGCAGGTCAATCGGCACGGTCTTGAGCAGGGCGCCCTGTGCGTCCAGGAATCGCAGGACGACGCCTGAGCCGATCTCAGCCTCCTCCAATACCACTAATGTGCCGGCGGCCGTCCAGGAGAGTCCGGCCATGGATTTCGCTTTTCGGGCACGTACGTAGAGCGACTTTTCGCCATCTGTCTGGATAAGGGCGAGCGCATCATTCTGGAAGAGGGCCAGCACTTTACCGTCGGGCGAAAGCGTCGCCGCGGCGGCCGGCGCGATCACGCGTTCCACCTGGGAAGTGGCGGGATTGACGCGCAGCACGGTATTGCCGGCCGTCAGATAGACCCACTGGCCGTCCGGCGTGTATTGCGGCTTGAGCGTCAGGTAGGCGATCAAGAGGCCTTCCTCGCACAGCCCGGGCAAGCTGAGCGGGGTTGCGGAGAGGACAGCGCCATCTTTTGCGTTTCGCGTCACCAGTTGCGCAGGCAGTTCCGGGCAGGCGCGTGCCTTTTCCCAGTACTCGTTCAAGGTGCTTCTGCTGGGGAAGCCTATGCCCGCATCCGCCAGCGCCGGAGCCGAACTGGGGGCACTGGCCGGAGCGCCGGGCTGTACGGGTGCGGTCCACTCCATCGGCGCGATGGCGCTAAGCTGTTGCTTGCGGCTTTCAAATTCCTGGTTGAACTCTTCGAGGGCGTCCGCGCTCAGCAACGGTATTCGCAGATATGCCAGGCGTGTGCCGTCCGGACTGAAGGCCGGCGCGCAAAGCATCTCGGCCGCCGTTTCCTCAATAATGCGCAGCTCTTTCGCGTCGTGGACGACCATCAGCCGCGACAGATGCTTGCCAGCCAGCAGCAGATCGGCCTGCGGTTCGTACGCGTGCAGGGTGACAAAAGCCAGTTGCTTGCCGTCCGGCGACCAGGCCATCGGGCTGTCGTTGCATGCCAGGATGTGGCACACCAGGGCCACGCCGCCCACCGTGATCGCCGCTATAGCCGAACCCGCCATGCGCCGGCCTGTAACTACGTTTCGTACCATGATGGCCTCCTCGAATAGCAGTTCACTTGCGCGGGCTGCGCCCGCAGCCTACTTAACAGAGAGCGTACCGAGATTCTGGTGCCGTGAACCAGCAGGGAGAGGCTGATGCGCCGCTTCCGCGGGCAGCGTTCGAAGACCACTGTCCGCAGCAAACGTTGCATTCGCGGCCAGCTCGGCCGGAGCATTATACGCCAATACAATGCCTGCATCGAACGCAAGTCGAGTGCTCCAGTACCGCAGACGGGCGTGTGGAAGTTGTAGTGGCTCAGGTCCGGGTCCACCTCGTCCAGAGACCCGCGGGCCGCCTCCGTCCCCGGATTGGGCGTCAGCGGGATGATGAAGCAGTAGTCGGGGCCCAGGCGGTCCTGCCAGCGCAACAGCCGCTGCAAGTCGGCCCAGGTATCGCCCGGCAGGCCGAAAATCAGGCTGCCGATGATGTACACCTGCGGGTATTTCTCGCGCAGGATGGCGATGGCCTCGCGGCAGACTTCCGCGTCGTTGTGGTGTTTGCCCACGGTGGTCAGGCCGCGCGGGTCGTCGCGCTCCAGGCCGATCACTGCCTGGCGCAGGCCGGCCCGGACGAGCTTTCTCAGGATTCCCAGCTTCTCATCGCGCACGATGGCATCCGCCCGCAGCCAGGCCGTATGCAGGGTCCACGCGACGCCACGCGGCGAAACCAGTTCCGAGCGCAGCATGCGCTCGGCCCACTGGTCCGACCATTCGGGGATGGCGTTGAAGGTCGGATCCACCCAGCCGAACGTCCGCCGGCCATATTCATGGTACAGCCAGTGCACTTCCTCGAAGCTGCGCTCCGCGCTCTTGGTTCGCACGCGCGGGCGCACCTGGCCGTTGCCATTGAGGCTCTCGCCCATGTGCTTCCAGAGGATGCAGAACCCGCAGGAGTCAACGCACCCGCGCGAATGCTCGAGGCTGACGAGCTGCGGGTGATTGCGGGAACCGCAGCCGTAACGTTGCAGATCGATCAGGTCATAGGCCGGCCGCGGCAGGGAATCCAGGTCGCGTATCAGCGGGCGGGCGGGCGTGACGACCGTTTGCCCGGC
>JAAYXS010000118.1 GCA_012515775.1 Phycisphaerae bacterium | reverse complement strand
TGCGCCGCCTCCGCGTCTTGCGCCTTCCGCACCTGTTCGATCAGTCGCTGCAGTTCCTCCGCTTCCGCTTTCGTGGCCGCGTGCTCGGCTTCCAAATGCTCGTGCTCGGCCGCCAGCGCCGCCGCCTGTCGCCGAAGCTCCGCTGTTTCGGCCTCGATCTTCGCCAGCTCTGATTCGCTGACCGCACGATCTTCAAACGCCGGCTCGCGCATCCCGCTGCTCTCGCAGCCGGCAATCATCGCCATACAGCTCAGGGCCGCTGCGGCCACTACGAGCCGCTTGTACATTTCAGACACGGGCATACTCCTGCGGAGCCCTCGCGCGCGCGGCTCACCGCCGCGCGCGGGTCTCAGATCGCCAATATAGCCGATGTTTAGCCAAAAAAGAGCGGGACCGTGATAAGTGCGAGAACAGTCACGAGCGTATTCCAAGAAACCCCGGCCTCCCTTTACCAGGCCGTCTCCAGCCGCAGTTCGCCGTCCGGCTGAACCGACACGCTCACCGCGCCCGAACGCGCCGTCGACAGCAATCGAGCGTCCGCGCCCAGCGCACTAGCGACCAGCGCCGCCAGTTTCGGCCGCTCGTCGGCCGTGGAAACGATCACCACCTGTGGGTCGACGGCTGCATAGAAGGCCGCCGACTCGGGCACCAGGCTGCCGTGGTGCGGCGCGATGAGCACGTCGGACGCCAGGTGAATCGTCCCGGTCGCATCCGCCGCCAGCAGTTCACGCATGGCGCTGCTCTCGATATCCCCCGTAAACAGGACGGTGCGCGGCCCGGCGTGCACGCGCAGCACGAGCGAGAGATCGTTGGCCGACCAAGCGGCGGCGTCCGCGTTGGCCGGCGGCCAAAGCACCTCGACCGGCATGCCGGCGAGCGTGAGACTGTCGCCCGCATGGGCGCGCACCAGCTTGGATCGCGCAGATGGCGTGAGGGCCTGGCGCGCAGCCGGCGTTGTGTCTTTTCGCGATCCTGTGTACTTGCTCAAAGTCAACATATCGATCGACAGTAAGTCGAGGGCGGGCGCCAAACCGCTGCAATGGTCGAAATTGGCGTGCGAGACCGCGACGCCCGCCACGCGCCGCACGCCCAGCGCCCTAGCAGCCTGTCCGACAAGCTCGGCCGCGTTCACATTGCGGTCAGTGCCGATGTCGAACAGGACCGCCTCGCGCGCCGGCGTTATCATCATCATTGCACTGCCTCTGCCTACTGACAGTACGTGCAATGCAAAATCTCTCCTCGCACCTCGCGGCCAGAAAAGCCAGCCGCCCCACGCGAGCAGCAACACGCCCAACGTCACAGACCAGACGAGAAGAGTGCGCCGCCGCGCCCTGCGCCTGATGCGGAAGTCCGCGACCCATTCTTCCAGGCGCAATCGGCCCGATATGGCCACAGCCGCCCCCAGCAGTCCATACGTGCCAAACACCAACACGAACGGTGGCTTCGCCAGTTCGACTACCCCCGGCCTCGCCAGGTTCGCAAAGCAATGCACCGCCCACAGC
>JAAYXS010000759.1 GCA_012515775.1 Phycisphaerae bacterium | reverse complement strand
TGGGAATCGGCGACATCGGGCAGCTTTACCGTGAACACCCGGAATTGGCCGAACGGCCGGAATGCAACTTGGCACTGGGTGCGGCGCGCAGCGCGCTGGCGGAGACCGGAGCGGCGCTGGAGCTACTGGACGCCGCGGCCGAAGGCTTTGCCGCGCGCCGTGAGAACGACCGCCTGGTTGTCACCCTGGTCGCACTGGCCGACACATGGTCGCGTCACAATGAGTGGGAGATTACGCCCGCGAGGTTCGGCACATCCAAGCCGCGGGATGCCTCACAAGCACGCCAGGTGCGGCGCGAACAAATCGCGCGACTGCGCGAGCGCGTGGCCGCCATGCCCGACAGCGCCGCCGGCCTGGCGCAGATCGATCTGCTGATTGCCCAGGACTTGCTGCAAGACGCCGATACCGCGCCCGCCGGCCAAGAACTCCTGGAACAGCTTGCAGCCGCTGCGGAACTGGCGCCACCGGTTGTCGCAGCCACGATGGCCCTGGCCGAGCGCTACGAGGCCGAAAGACGCTGGCGCGACGCCTCCAAGCTGTACGAGCGTTTGACGCGCGAAGGCGATCAAGTCGTATCGCAGAAAGCGAGTCAAAAACTGGCGGCTATCACCAGCCCACAATTGCGCCTGGAAGTCCCGGCCGCGAGCCCCATAGGGCGCCCGGTTACACTCGCACTTGCGGCGCGAAACGTCGGCGCCGTTCAGGTGGAAGTTCGCCGGCTGGATTTGCAGAGCTGGCTTACAGCACGGCAGGGTCGCCTGAACGAAGCGCACTTGCCGGTCGCGGGATCGCTGCAATTCTCAAGGCGGATCGATACGCCCGTGGCTCAAGCGCATGACTGGTGGGAAAGCGCCTCGGCCGGCCCCGTGGAGTTCGAGGCGCCGCCCGGAGCCTACGTCGTCTGCGTCGAAAGCGCAGACCAATCCCACGTTGAGCCGTTGAAGCGCCTGCTGATCGTGAGCGATCTGGCGACGGTCGCCTGGGTCGGCAGCGAGCAGGCCGTCATTTGGGGCGGCAAGAACCCGCTCAGCACCACTGCCCCCGAAGATCTCGCCAGTCTGACGGGCGACTTCTGGATGGCCGGTTCGTTTGTGCCGACGCAGCCGCAATTCACGGCCGGAGTGGCGCGGATGGACCTGCCTCCCGAGGCGCGCGTGCTGCGCGACCGCCGATGGGTCTGCTTATTACGCGCGGGCGAGCACCTGGCCCTATGTCGCGGGGAATTGCCGCAGGACTCCGGCGGACCGAAAGTCGCCTTCACGGGCGGGCCTGCTGAGCCGCAGCCGGGCGGCATCCTGACGCTCGCCGGGCTCGTGCTGGACCATGGCGTAAAGTGGCAGAGCACGCCCGCCGAATGGCAGATCGAGATTCGCAACGCCTTGGACGAAACGCTGGCGACGCTGCCGCTAAGCCCCACTGCGGCGGGGATGTTCTCCGTGGACCTGCCAAGTCCCGAGAGCTGGAGCGGCGAGCATCTGCGCTTTGTCGTGCGCCGCGACCAGCGAGTGGCGGAGAACCTGGCGCCGCATCTGCTGATCGGCGTCGCACAGGCCGGTCGAAAGGAATTTGTCACTTGCCCCACAGACTCTTCCACCCTGCATTGCGATGCTGAGAACCTGACGGCAAGCATCAATGCCTGGCTGCCATGGGGCGCGCCGGCGAGTCCGACGCAACTGTCCTCGGTGCTGCGCGTGGTGCGTCTTCCAGACGAGACGAACGATTTTCAGCCAATCGCCAGCGACGCGCTCAGAATTCCCGGCTGGCATGGCCATCTGCCGGTAACCACGCCTCGGCCCGCAGGCTTTGAACTCCCCCTGCCGCTCAACTTGCTCGATATGCCGCCCGGCCCAACCGCTGGCGGATTGTGGGTCACATTTAGCGCCTGGAACGGCCAGCAGACGAAAACTCTGATTGAATTCCTCTGCGCCGCCGAGCCCGTCCATGCTTGGATACAGACCGACCCGGCCGAACCGGTAGCTGGCCGGCCGGTTCAGGTGCGGCTGGGCTGGTTCGATCCGACTCG
>JAAYXS010000117.1 GCA_012515775.1 Phycisphaerae bacterium | reverse complement strand
GTCAACTGCGTGAAGTCATTATCGGGCGCGGTGACCAGATTGGAGGTCGCGTTCCAGATGCCGCCGCTCACGCCGGCCGGATCGAAGGTGCCGGTTGCCGGGGCCCAGTCGCCCAGCCCGTCGCCATTCATGTCCAAAGTCGTCGGGTCAGTGTTGAATTCTGATTCCCAAACGGCGGACAACGCCTCGGGGGCGTTCACGGGGCGAGCGGTCGAGTCAACGCGGGCTTGGGAATCGCCGCCCGCCTGCAGGGCTATCCGCACTGTCGTGACGTAACGGCGCGTGGCGGTCTGCGTCGCGCCCGGCGACATGTACTTGCCGCGGATGTCGTGCAGCAGTGCGAGAGAATCGTAATAACTCCAGTTCGCAGCATCAGTAGTGTGGACTAAGCCGCTGCCCAAGCGATCATACTGGACGTCCGCAAGGTCCGCGTCCGAGGTATGGCAGACCAGGACCAGGCACAGGGCGGTCCCCGGCGCCAGGCCGGTGGCGTTGCTGAACGTGAATTCCTCCCAGCGGTAGTTCGACTGCAGGGCTTTTTCGTACATGAGGGCTTGATCAATAACCAGCGTATCGGGCGTTTTGCTGCTGGTCGCGGGCCGCAATTGCACAGCGGTCACGCCCTTCTGAGCGCCTTCGGAGCGCGCTTTCACTTGCGCGCGCGTGACCTTCCAGCTCAACGTGCCGGCGGGAAACGAGGGACAAAAGTACTGCCCCCCCCAAGCTTTCTCTTTGAGGTCGCAGTCTCCTGTTAAAAGGCTGCTGGTGCGGCTGCTCAGGCTGATTTCCGCGCTCTCCACCGGCGGACCGGGATATGTTTCGTCCACCGTGGCCACATCGTAGGCCAGGGCGAATTCGTGCACATCCGCCAAGACAGTGACGGGCGTACCGTGGTTGAAAGTTCGGGTGAGCGGCTCACCGGGCGTACCGGACCAGGCGTAGCGGATGCACTCGGGTGAGCCATCGCCGTTGCGATCGGGAACGGTGAAGCTAACGGCGTGCGGCGCGCGTTCGAGGATGTTGCACGCGCAAGACAGTTCGCCGCAGATGTCGGCTGCGACCTGCGTCTGGGCAGTAAGTACATCCACGGGGCGCGCGTCCCCCGGCAGGGCGCGCGTCGCCAGGAACAGCGCCGAAGTCATACCGCCCAGCAAAATGGTGGCAATCGCCAGGCTGAGGACCAATTCAACCAGCGTGAAAGCTCTATACTTGCATGGATACTTCATGCGCACTGCGCTAGCCACCAGAGCCGAGAAATGAATTTTCCTGGGCTGCGGCCGCCGCCTGCTCGGGCAGCGATTTGCCTGATGTTCCCGGGCCGGGCGGCGCCGTCTCCTCTCCGCCCAAGTCCGCCGCGTCGTTAACCACAGGACCAGAAGCCGCGCCGCCGGTAACCGTGGCGCGTCCGGCGGCATCGACCGAAATGACGCGCACGAACTCGCCGCATTGCACCAAGACCGAGCCGGACTTGTTGGGCACGCCGTATGCGTCGAAGGTAATCGACGAATCATTGCCCAGATTGATCTTCGGCAGCGTTGCCTCGTAGGGCGCGGCCCCGAGCTGCACGACGTACTCTAAACCCGGGTGATCCGGGTCAGGCAAACCGGACAGACGATAGCTGCTGCTGGCCGGGTCAAAGACGACGCTCTGCGGGACGCTCGCCAGACGCGCATGCCGTTGAGCCAGCGACAAGTCGGCGACCACCCGCTGCGCGGCCGCCTCGACCCGATTGCGCGTCAAGGAATTTGCGAAACGCGGCACGGCCATTCCGGCCACGATGAGCATGATGGAGATAACCAGCACCAGCTCGACCATACTGAAGCCGCGCAATTTCGGCCTGGAGGGTTCG
>JAAYXS010000116.1 GCA_012515775.1 Phycisphaerae bacterium | reverse complement strand
GTTAAAGCGCCAGTTCCGGACGGTGGCGGCGGCGCTGGCGACGATCGTGCTGGCCGGACCGGTGGCGGACGCGGTGGTGTTTGGCGCGAGCGATGCTGCTGACATTTACCGCTCGTGGGTGCGCGCGGCAGTACATGAGGCATCGCATAGCGGGCTCATAGCGGCGCAGCGCGAGATGGATTGGCGTAATCAGGGGATGGGGGCGGTGATGTGCCGCTGGCTGCACCCGACGAACTACAACACGCGCTTCGACAACGATCCGCGGCAGAGGCCGGCGCCCGAGGTTTATCGGCTGAACGTGGCCGACCTGTCGCGGCAGCAGGTTAGCGCGGTGGTGCTGGTCATCGAGGGGCTGCTGTTGGGGGGGCTATTGTGGCTGGGGCGGCGCGGGGCGCCGGGACCGAATGAGTGGGCGCTGCGTGTGGAGTGGGCGCTGTTCATAACGGCGATGCTGTGGTTCATGCCCGTAATGCGCAGTTATCACGTAATTTGGGCGTATCCGTTGGTGGCATTGTTGGCGGGGGCGATTCACCATCATGGCGTGGAGCACTGGTGGTCGTTGATTGCGTGGGCGGCGCTACTGGGGCTGGTGGGCAGCCAGGCCACTGCGGTGTGGATGGAATCGGGGGCTGGCGGAGCAATTCTGGGCGCGGTGCTGGGGCTGGGCGTGCCGGCAGTGCTGTTGCGGCGGCGCGTAGGGGGAGCAGTGCGAAGTAAAGAGTCGGAACGTTAGAAGGCGTGTCCGCGCGGCGGAAGCTGCGTCGTGCGACCACCGCGCGGCGGGGTGGTAGGTACGGAAGCGAAGAGTTTCGGATCGGCGGCTCGTGATTGCTGCGTACGGCGGAATGCGGCGACGGCCGGATGCTGCGTGGAATGCCCGCGCGCGGCGTGCGCGGTTGCATGAGAGTAGTGGCGCGGGCATCGGCTCCCCAGCAGCACCCGACCGCCGCAGCGTTCCGCGGACGGTGCGGGTGGGCGTGGGTGTTTGGACCGAAGCTTCCGTTGTTGCACTGCTTGAAGTTGCGGCGCAGGGTACGGGGCGGCGTGCGCGTTTGCACTGCTTGAAGCTGCGCTTTCAAGCAGTGGCACACGGGGCGCTTCAGGCCGTGGCACACCGAGTGATAGATGTTCTATGGGCTGGACAAAGTGCGCTGACAACGTAATACTCGTTTTGTTCTAGGGAAGTGTGCTTCCCTTGAAGACGCTGACTTAGGCCGCAACGCGTGCTTCCCTTGAAGGAGCTGACTCATGCCGCAACGCCGCCGACCACAGATCAACTTCCAAGTCGATGACGCTCTGAAGATGCTGTACGAAGAGGCCCGGGCGCATGGTCACTGGGTGACGCGCCTGTGCGCCGCGGGCTTTCTGCTGATGGTGGAAGACCCGAAAGCCCGCACCCGGGCGATCAACCGCTTGCGCGACTGGGAAACCGAATATGCGCGCGCTTCGGCAAGCCAGATTCGGGCCTTTGTGGAAGGAGCTGAATCCGCGATGCAGCGCGGCGCTCGAGGTAGTCGGCCAGCCCCGACAGCTCGCCCGGCGAAAAAAAAGGCAAAGCGAGGCTGATGCGGCCGAGCTGAGTTTCGAGTTTCAAGCTGCGCGTTTCGAGTTCCAGCCTTTGGCAGGGGCGGTCAGAGGTCTGGTACACATAGGCGTATGTCCGGAGTTGGGGGTTTTCGGCTTGGCAAGCCGCGCGTTCACAAACCGATCCCACATTGAATGAGCGGCTACAAGCCGGTCCCACACTGCAAACAGGTCCTGGAGGCGGTTGGGTTTTGAGTTTCGGATTACGAGTTTCGCGAACAGACGAGCGCTTTGGTTTGGTCTGTTTGTGTGACATGTTTGCCTCCTTGAGCCTAAGAGTGGCTCGACGAGCACGCTGATTAGCGAGTCAAGCGTCACACGAGCCGCACGCCGATCCGTGGCGTCCGATTCCCTGGCCAGCCAGGCCCGCGAGTTCGAGGTGGCATTCGCCCGAGCGAATCTGCTATTAGTGTACGG
>JAAYXS010000758.1 GCA_012515775.1 Phycisphaerae bacterium | reverse complement strand
TGAGGCAATCGCTCACCAATTCGCGCGTAATGCGTGTACCAACGGGCCCGTGCAGCGGCAGCACGTAGTAGGGCGTACCCTTCCCGCTCAACTTCTCGACTGCAACCGCGGCCGGGCTCTTGCTTTCAGCCCGCTTCGTCGGTTCAGGGGCCGGCTGGCCTTCTTCAACCGACTCCACCTCGTCGGCCCGAACCTCGATCGTATAAGTAATTGAGCCCCTTTCGACTTTGAAGACCACCTTGTCATCGTCTCGGGAAACCAGCTTGCCCCGGTGCACGGTCCCGTTCTTGAGCCGCAGTGTGTCGGCGCTAGCTGAACTGAGCAGCAACATTAGCGCGGTCGTTAACGCCACAACCACAATCCGCCCAGGGACAGGCCGATTATGCCAGAACATATTTGCTCCTCCGGCTTTGAAACCCACGCGCCCGAACGGGCACCGAGCGACGCTAAAACCCGGTCTTTGAGTTGCCAGCATACCATTTGTTAAGCGCGGTCGGCAAGTAAACCTTACGGCCGGTAAATGTGAACTGGCAGGCGCCTATTGCTACTCTCATTTGCGGAGCCCAGTAAAAGCCGGTCCCGGCGGCTGGGCGAGGCCGCCCGCGCCGCTTATTGTGTAGCTACGAGGTATGTTCCCGTGGCATTGACCGAGTACCGCCGCAAACGGAATGCCCGCCGTACCCCTGAGCCCATGCCCGCGGCCGGCCCCCGGCCTCGCGCGCGCCGCAGCGGCCGCCTCTTCGTGGTGCAGAAGCACGCCGCCACCCACCTGCACTACGATTTCCGCCTGGAGCTGGACGGCGTACTCAAGAGCTGGGCCGTGCCCAAGGGCCCCTCGCTCGACCCGGCCGACAAACGCCTGGCAATGCATGTCGAGGATCACCCGCTGGAGTACGCCTCTTTCGAGGGCATTATCCCCGAGGGCGAATACGGCGGCGGCACGGTCATGGTCTGGGACAGCGGGCAATGGGAGCCGGTCGGCGACGCCGCCAAGACTTACGAGCAGGGCCGAATGAAATTGCGCTTGAACGGCCAGAAGCTGCGCGGCGGCTGGGCGCTGGTGCGCATGAGCGGGCGCGCGGCGGATGCCGAGGGCCGGCAATGGCTGTTGATCAAGGAGCGCGACGAATATGCCCGCCCGCGCCAAGAATTCGACGTGACGCGTGAACTGCCGGACAGCGTCCTCACGGGCCGCAGCCTCGAACAGATCGCGCAACAAGGCGACCAGGTCTGGGAATCGAACCGCGCGAAGAACACCAGAACCAGGCGCGCTTCGGCGCCCGCAACTGCCGCCCGCAAGAGCAGTACTCGCAAGTCGCAGCAGACCCAGGCGGCAATAGACCCGTCCACACTCACCAATGCCCGCCGGGCCGCTATGCCGGAACGCATTCGTCCCCAATTGGCGACACTCGTAAAGTCGCCGCCGGCCGGGGATGAGTGGCGGCACGAAATCAAGTACGACGGCTACCGCATCCTATGTTTTCTGGCCGGTGGACGCGCCTACCTCTTTACCCGGCATCAGAACAACTGGACTGCGAAATTCCCAACCGTGGCGGACGAGGTGGGCCAGCTCCCCGTGGAGAACGCCATTCTGGACGGCGAAGTGGTCGCCCTCAATCCTGACGGCACAACCAACTTCCAGGCGCTGCAGAATGCGTTCACGAGCGGCCGCGACCGAAACCTGGTCTACTTTGTCTTTGACTTACCTTACTGCCAGGGATATGACCTCTCGCGGACGCCGCTGGTCGAACGCAAGCAGTTGCTAAAAACTCTTCTGGGAAAGCTAAGGCCGAAAGCGCGCCACTTGCGCTACAGCGACGATATCCAAGGCCAGGGCGAGACCGTGTTCCGCCAGGCCTGCCAATACAAAATGGAGGGCATCGTTTCCAAGCGCAGTGACAGTAACTATGAGCAGCGCCGCACACGTACCTGGCTCAAGATAAAGTGCCTCAATCGCCAAGAGTTCGTGATTGTCGGCTACACCGAACCTGGCGGCGCGCGAACGGCTTTCGGTGCGCTGCTGCTCGCGTACCATGACCAAGCCGGCCGGCTGATCTACTGTGGGCGTGTCGGAACCGGCTTTAGCGAGGCTGCCTTACGGCGTATTCATGGCTACCTGAAAGAACGCGCCCAGCAGCTACCGCCGGTCACGAATCCTCCGACCGGCGCGGAGGGCCGCGGGGTACATTGGGTCCGCCCCGAGTTGGTGGCCGAAGTTGAATTCGGCTCGTGGACGCGCGAAGGCATTCTTCGACATCCGTC
>JAAYXS010000757.1 GCA_012515775.1 Phycisphaerae bacterium | reverse complement strand
TGATTGGTCAGGGTAAGCAGACGCCGCCCCTGCGCGAGCAGGCGCCGCGCGATGTACTTGCCGGTGTAGCCGAACGCGCCGGTGACGACGTCGAAATCGGATTGCATTGCGCGCCTCTCGTTTCAGTTCGTTCGGGCGCGTTCACGCGGCCCAAGCGGACGCGCGGCGAGCTTATGCTAGCCTGGCGCATTCTATCCGGTCAATCGGATCAACGTGGCCTAGTCTGTGTGTGCCCGTGACAAAGTGATAAAGTGATAAGGTGATAGGGCGATAAAGGTCGATCTGCGGAAGCGCTGCTGCCGGTTGTGAAGCGCTTGCTTCGCGACGGAGTGATTCGCTCAGCCTGTAAAAAAGGGACACCAGCCGCCCGTAGACTGCGCCATTGCGCCAGGACGGGTTGTTTATTCGAATACAGTGCCCACCGGCGCGGCTAACATACAGGTACTCATACTCTACTCCATCGTACACACCGTGGTAAGGTATGGGTGCAAGATCGTCAACCGCATTGCGAGCCAGAAATTCGCGAAAATCACGCCATTCTTCATCAGTCAGGAGACGCGAACGAGGTTCAGACTCCACACTGCCCAAGAACAGCCGCATTCGGCCTGGTCGCCCGCGTGGCCCCTACGTGCAGCGTGACCACGACCAGCATCCCCACGAATAGGCGCGATACAAACTGGGAAGTGGAGTCACACATGGCGACTGTCCTCCAAAGGTAGCGACTGCGTCAAACAGGCGCGATGAGCCCATTGTAACCGCGCCGCACTTCAGGTCCGCAATCGGCGACTAACATGATAAGGCGGCGCCGGGCGCTCATTACAAACAGGAGAGACACATGGTGCGGAACCTCTGGCAGGATTTCAAGGATTTCGCGTTCAAAGGCAACATGCTGGACTTGGCCGTGGCGGTTGTGATTGGGACCGCTTTCGGGGCCGTCGTCAACTCGCTGGTCACGAACATCATCATGCCTGCCATCAGCTACGTTCAGCCCAGCGGTGAGGGATACCGGGCCTGGCAATGGGGCCGCATCGAGATTGGCGCGTTCCTCGGCCAGTTGGTCACATTCCTGATAATCGCTGCGACGGTTTTCCTGCTAATCGTCAAGATTGTGGGCACGTTGATCAAGCGCGTCAGCACGCCGCCCGCGCCGCCCGAACCGGTGACCAAGGAATGCCCCTTCTGCTTGATGACTATTCCGAGCAAAGCCATTAGATGCGGGCACTGTACCGCTGACCTCAGCCCGGCGGCCGGCGCCAAGCCAGCGCCCGGCCTTATGCCCGGATAACGCGTAATTCGTGTCCGTGGGCAGCGGCGTCAGGCATGCGAGCAGAGCGGGCGGTCGCGCCTATCGCAGATAAAGAGCGACCGGCGCCAGGCTTGCCTGACGCCGGTCGCAATACATAGACCGGATTTTATTGGCGTGCCGCGCTATTGGTTAACGCAGGCTTCCACCGACCAGTAGCTCCACAAACGGGTCAATATCGAACACATTGACGGCGCCGTCGCCGTTGGCGTCGGCCAGCATCGCATCACAATCGGGATAGACAGCGTAGTACGCTTCGAATCCGGCGCCGCTCGTCAGAGCCAACACGAACGGGTCAATGTCAAACACATTCACCGCGTTGTCGCAGTTCAGGTCGCCAAGGCCATACTGAGGACCTTCCAGGCAGGCCTTGTCGAAGATCCAGACGGCATCAACGCCGCCCTCCGTCTGCGAGTTGGTAGGGTTGTCGGCCAGGGAGAAGCGGATCTGGAATTGCGACGTAAGCTCCACGAAGTCGAGCACGCGGAGTTGGGTATAGACCCAGTCGGTCTGCCCAGTCTCGTGCTCCGCCAGCACCCACGTATTTC
>JAAYXS010000756.1 GCA_012515775.1 Phycisphaerae bacterium | reverse complement strand
GCAACGAGCCGCCGAGGCTGGCTGACGCTGCTGCACCTGGAGGACCGTGAGCTTGCCGGATTGTGGGACCGCGTTTGAACGGGTCAGGCAGGGCGCGGGCGACGTAGATCTGGCCGGGCAGAACGGCCAGGTGAACAGCCTCGAAGGCGCGGGCGGTATCGGCGGCCTGCTGGCGGTGTACGATCTGAACGACACGCCGGGCGCGGAACAGACCGGCGACGATTTGCAGTACGTCTATGCATATAATGGCAACGGCAACGTGGTGCAGGTGCTGGACTGGAGCGCTTCGTCCGCGACGAACGCCATCGTGGCGAAGTACGAGTACGACCCGTACGGGAACGTGGTCGCGCAGGCTGGCGATTACGCCGAGCGCAATCCGTTCCGCTTCAGCACGAAGTACTGGGATGCGGATATTGGGATGCTGTACTACGAACAGCGCTGGTACTTGCCGAAGTTGGGGCGGTGGGCGAGTAAGAATCCCATTGAGGAGGAGGGTGGATTGAACCTGTACCGATTCGTAGCCAACGCTCCGACGACCTTAATAGATGCATTCGGCCTGCAAGCAGCCGGGCGCGGCGCAACCTGCGGGATCAAGGTGAAAAGGTCAGCAATCTGTACATTGTCTCCCAAGACGGCTTGTGATTTCGGCCACGAGTGGATTGAGGGAGGCGGTACGTGGGATTATCCGAAGGACTACGCAGATGACCCCTGCCACGCCTGGGATCGCGCTCACCCCGTCTGGGAGTGGAATGCGCATGTCAGGCTGCTGGGCGGGTCGCTGCCTGATGGGACGTCATGTGCGAAGGCGAACTGCGCACAAATTAAGAACTGCCTTCAGGCTGCTGAAGGCAACTGGGCGGGGACACCCTACAGTTTTTTGGGTCACAACTGTATAAATTTCGTTGACGCAGCTCTGAGCAGGTGTTGCATGGCTCGTGGCGCGCTTCCCACGAGAATGCCCAAGCCGTTTGAGGAGGCCCGGTTATGTTGCGAGCGCTGCAAGGAAATGAGGGCCGCGGGATGCAGCGACTAAAGCCGTTGCTGCACAGAGCTGGCCGTTGCACAGCGTTCTTGGTCGGCGTGTCAGCGGTCACGTGCGTCAGTGGGTGCGCGCCAGGCGCGCAGCGCACCGCGGGAGTGGCCCTTTCCTACTCGATCCGTCGCGCTGCCGTATATGGCGACAGTCTCTCTGTGCAGGGCACCATAAGTCCCCAAGCGTCATTTACGGACTTCGGAGTGCGCGTTAGAGAAGTGCGCGATGATACCGCGCGGAAGCTCGACTTCAAGAGTTTTCAATTGTTCTGGATGAAGGACCTCTGCTTTGAGGTTGAATTCGAGGCTCCGGCGGACACAGCGTCTTCGGTTGAAGTGGAGATGGACTTCTTGTCGCGCTCCGGAAAGGAACGGGTAAAGGCAACCATTCCGATCACGCGCAATGCAGTCGGCGACTACCGATCACAGCTTGATAGGTGGCGGGACCCCTAACGGGCGCTGGCCCGCGGGTATGAGGATAATTAGGATAATTAGGGACAGTCACCTATTATTGACTCCCCGCTGCTTGCGGCGCTAGCCCCTGAACAAGCATGAAAGGGCGGATTTGTTCACTGCGGGGGCGCAAAAAGCACTCGAAACGCCTGCGTTTTGCGGTATAACGAGCTCAGTGCAAAAAAGTTCGTCCTTGCGCAAGGAGGCGTTTCGAGTGAGCACCAGTAGATACCAAAAGCTGAACAACCGCAAGCGTCGAATTCAGTATCGCCTGCGCGAGCGCCTGTGGGCCCCGCAGGACCAGCCCATGTTCCGCGCCCGCAATATTCATTACGAATTGAGCGACCGGCTGCGTGGCCTGGCCCCGGGCGGCATGGGGGCGATGCACCACCTGGCGCGGCGCGTCGGACTGATCCCGGCCATTGATCGGTATCTGCACCTGCTCAAGATACACCTGCCGTATCACGAATCCGACCACGTGCTGAACGTGGCCTACAACATTCTGGCCGGCGGCACTTGTCTGGAAGATCTGGAGTTGTGGCGCAACGATGAAGTTTACTTGGATGCGCTGGGCGCCCAACGTATTCCCGATCCCACAACTGAGGGCGACTTCTGTCGGCGCTTCACGGCAGTTGACGTAGAAATCCTGCAGGACACGCTCAATGAGGTGCGGCTGGGCGTCGTCAATGGCACCATCGCGCTGACCAGGCGCCCGGCGACTCGCGCCACCAACTCCACCATCGGGGCGTCGGCCTGGGAGGAAGCTGGCAAGCTCTCCTGCGCCGCGGGCTATCGGCACAGCCAGTGCATCCACGATCGGCTGGAGGAAGTGCACCGTAAGCGCGCAAACCGGCCCAGCCCAGCATTTTCGCCAGTGCCAGTACGAGTTCGCAGTCGG
>JAAYXS010000755.1 GCA_012515775.1 Phycisphaerae bacterium | reverse complement strand
TGGCGCTCGGCGGTTGCCAGCAGGCGCTCGATGGTGGTCTTGCCGATGCCGCGCGCCGGCGTATTGATGATCCGCAGCAAGGCCACCTGGTCGGCCGGGTTAATTAGGATGCGCAGGTAGCCGAGCGTGTCCTTGATCTCCTTGCGATTGTAGAACTCGACCCCGCGCGCGATGCGATAAGGAATTCCGCGGATGCGCAGCGATTCCTCCAAGCCGCGCGAGATTGCGTTCACGCGGTAGAAAATGGCCACGTCGCTATA
This sequence comes from Phycisphaerae bacterium, assembly GCA_012515775.1. Lineage (GTDB taxonomy): Bacteria > Planctomycetota > Phycisphaerae > UBA1845 > Fen-1342 > JAAYXS01. The sequence continues at coordinate 1,421 of JAAYXS010000755.1, read as the reverse complement.
TGCTTGTCCGCCCTGGTGCAGGCGCTGAATCGTGTCGGCGATCTGCTCGGCCTCGTCCTGGCCTTCGCTGAAGCGCCACACGTAAACCGGCTCGCCGGGCTGGTTCTCCGTCCACAAATCCTTGTGCTTGCGGCGGCGGTTGTTGGCGATAATGGCCGAAGCGGCCTGGAGGATCATTGCCGTCGAGCGGTAGTTTTGCTCGAGGCGTACGACGACTGCGTCCGGATAGTCGCGTTCAAATTCGAGAATGTTTTTGATGTCCGCGCCGCGCCAGCCGTAGATGCTCTGGTCGGGGTCGCCGGTGACGCAGATGTTGCGGTGCCGCTCGGACAGGTAGCGCGCGATCAGGTACTGCGCGTGGTTCGTGTCCTGGTATTCGTCCACCAGCACGTGCTGAAAGCGGATGTTGAGCCGCTCAACGATATCCGCGTGGCCGCGCAACAGCAGGGCCACGCGCATCAGCAAGTCGTCGAAATCGACGCCGTTGCGCTCCCGCAGCAGCTCTTCATACTTCTCGTACACGCGTGCCACGGCACGCTGCTCGAACGTGTCCGCCCAGCCCGCGAACTCCGCCGGCGACTGGAGCTTGTTCTTGGCGTTGCTGATCTCGTCCTGGACCGCCTCGGGCCGCAGCAGGACATCTCGCACTCCGCAGGCCTGCATGGCCTCTTTGACGACGCGCAGCCGGTCGGCCTCGTCGTAGATGGAAAACCCGGGTAAGACGCCGACCAGCTCGCCGAACTCGCGCAGCAGCCGTACGCCGAGGGCGTGGAAGGTGTGCACCCACATGCCCCGCGCGACGCCCAGACCCTCGATGCGCCGCTTCATCTCGTCGGCGGCCTTGTTGGTGAACGTGATGGCCAGAATGTTCCGGGCCGGCACACCGGTGCCTACCAGGTAAGCCGCCCGGCGGGTGATGACGCGGGTCTTGCCGCTGCCAGGCCCGGCCAGGACCAACAGCGGCCCGGCGCCGTGCGTGACGGCCTGACGCTGGGGCTCGTTCAGGTCGGCGAGGATGGCGGATGGCTCAAGGTGAGCATGCATGGTCTCGTATATGTTAATTCGCCGCGGGCGGTTTGGCAGCGCGGCCGGCAGGACGCTGAGGGAGCGGATCGAACATGGAGCCTGGGCACGGCTTTCTGCTTTCCGGGTGGCGCATTTTCGGTCGCAAGAAATCTGAGGCCTGAACGAGGCGGCCCGTTCGGCTGCGGCGACGGGGCTGGTTGGGGTGGTTCTGGGACCAGCCGGTGTAAAAACGCGATTTGCAGGGCTCCGGGGCGACCCAGCGTCGAAATCAAAGGAGGTCGATCGGCGGGCTGCCTAGTATTGAACGGCGACAGCGAACTCCAGACCTGTTGTCTCTCTCCTTTGCACGCAGGCAGTACTAATGGGCCGGTCGCACGAAGCGGCCGGCCCACTGC